>DASTZT010000771.1:0-13752 GCA_035764225.1 Ktedonobacteraceae bacterium | reverse complement strand
GTAGCGCAGGCCGAGTCGGATAAACTCGATAATATTTTCCGCATCATCAATAACGAGAACTTTTAAGAGCGGTTTATTCTCCTGGTTAGCCTGGTTAGCTTGCCAGGAATTAGTTTGCTGCATATCTCTCCTCCGAATTCTCCAAGTGATATGACAGGCCATTGTACCTTCCACGCTTCATTATAGAGATCATTCAGGCTTCCTGCAAGGCTGGCAGTCATGTTTTCGATTATTCTCAGCAGAATTTAATAGTTCTCCTCTTTAACTAAAAGCTAGCAACAGTTACATATTATGTTAAGTAAATATTAGACAGACCCATTGACATGCATTCGTTACTGATATATCCTAACATTAGGAAAAAGGGATCAGAAATCGATTACTTTGGCCTGGGAAAGGTTCTGGCGAATGAAACTAACAATGAAAGGGGATTATGGTCTGCGAGCGATGCTCGACATGGCTTCATATTATGGGCAGGGGCCGATTGAAAGCGCAGATATTGCCACCAGGCAATATATCCCGGAGCAATACCTCGATCAGATCCTGATGGTGTTACGTAAGGAGGGTCTGGTAAAGAGTGTCCGGGGGCCAAAGGGAGGGCATATGTTAGCGAAGCCGCCGGGGCAGATTACGATGGCTCAGGTGATGCAGGCGCTTGAGGGATATGTGCCGCCAATGGAGTGTCTACCGAACCCTGACTTTTGCAAACTTTCACCTGGCTGCGCGCTACGCGAAGTCTGGCAGCAGATCGATGTAATGACGCAGCAATTACTCGCATCTACCACTATAGAGGAGCTGGCCCAGCGTCATCGAACGGGCAGCACAGAGACAATGTATTATATCTAAATAGAGAAAAGGACGAAGACGGTCGAAGGGGCGGAAGCGTAATGAGTGCGCAAAAGGGTGGTAGCCGTGGTTGACGCATCGCAAAAAAGCAAGCTAATAGCTATTGTTGAAGATGATCCACGCTTGAATAATATGTTCCAGGATATGCTGGAATGTGTTGGTGGGTGGCGACTGCATTTTATTGCAGACGGGCAAGCCGCAAAGGACCAGTTACCAGATATCGGTGCCGATCTGATCCTGTTAGACGTGGGGCTGCCCAATCTTGATGGCGTATCTCTCTACAAAATCCTGCGTGGGCACAGCAACACAAAAAACACCCCAATCGTTGTGATTACTGGCAGTCATGATTGGGAACTCCATCGTATGGGGCTGCAAACTGGCATTCTGCTGCGCAAGCCATTCAATATGCAAGAGCTAATCAGCATCATTGAAGCCTTATTGCCAGAAGGAAGGGAAGGCTAGAAGCCTATGGCCCGCTGGGCAAAAGATGTGACCGAGCTGATCGGCCACACGCCTCTGGTCGAGTTAAAGCGTTTTGCGGCTGGTGCTGAAGCGACGCTACTGGCCAAGCTAGAGATGTTTAGCCCTGGGGGAAGCTCAAAAGATCGTGTTGCTCTTCAGATGGTCTGCGAAGCAGAGGCGCAGGGATTGTTGCGCCCAGGAAGCACTATTACTGAGCCAACCAGCGGCAATATGGGCATTTCTCTGGCCTGGACCGCCGCCGCTCGTGGCTATCATTGTATCCTCACCATGCCTGATACCGTCGGGCTGGAGCGCCGTCTCCTCTTACAACGCTTTGGCGCGCAAGTCATCTTAACTCCAGCCAGCCAGGGCATGCGCGGCGCGATTAATAAAGTCATCGAGCTGCGTACCACTCTGCCTCATGCCTGGTATCCGCAGCAGTTTTACAATCAGGCCAACCCGCGCGCTCACCGCGAAGGCACGGCAACTGAGATCTGGGAAGAAACCGGCGGCGCTGTTGACATCGTGGTAATAGGCGTTGGAACGGGGGGCACGCTGACGGGAGTGGCGGAGGGCCTGCGAGCATACAAACCCTCTGTTGAAGTGATTGCGGTTGAACCTGCGACATGCGCCGTACTCTCCGGTGGGCGTCCGGGGCCGCATCGCATTGAGGGCCTGGGAGCTGGTTTTCTGCCGGATACGCTCAGGGTCGATCTGATCGATCACATTGTCACCGTCACCGATCTTGATGCCGTCACAACAGCGATCCGCGTCATGGAGCAAGAAGGGCTTTCAATCGGTATTAGCAGCGGAGCAGTGGCCTGGGCAGCGCTGCAGGAGGCGCGTAAGGAGCAAAATCGCGGGAAGGTCATCGTGACCATCTTCCCCAGCGCGGCTGAGCGTTACCTGCACACCATCCTCTTTGATGATCTCAGGGGAAACGCACGCTGATGACCCGAATAACATGTCCTGGGTGGACTTTTGTATCATCCTTCTTCTTTTTCTTCCAATCTTATGAGAGATTGTAACTCATTTCCTCGATTGAATCGTTAAGAAGAATAGAAGTGGCACTCTGTGGCGGTGGCAAGGCGGCAACAAAAGCTCTTTTGGCATTCTCTGCTTAACGGATCTAAGGCGAATAATTGCTATAGATGGGGTAAAACGATGTTACAGTCTGTAAAAGATACCTATCGCTTTCATTTGGGGCGTTCATCGTATAGAAGTATCAATGTGCGTGGCTGGCTGGTGTTAGGAGCCTTCTTACTGTGTGCTATCGCCGCTCTGGCATTGAGCAAACAGCTCTGGACGAGCTATAATCATCAATTCACCTTCTACCTGAAGTGGCAGGATGCCCTGGAGTTTCTGCTCTGGTTCGTCTCCTTTCTTACATTGAGCGGCTGTATTTTTGTCGCTCGCTTCCTCGTGGCGCTACGTTCCGGTTATCGTAAAGGGATGATCGTTCTGGTGGGACAGGACGCGTTGATCGTGCGTGATCTGGTGGCGGAGAACCTGACCAGTATCTTTTGGATGATGCATAGCGCCTTCTGGTGTGCTGTTGTCGTGCTGGTTGGGATGTTGCCGGAAATGCTGATCGGCTGGACGCTGCATCTCTCCAACATCATGCTGGCCCTCCTGGCGACCACCATCGCCATTGTGCTGAGCCTGGCTGGCCTGGTGATTAGCGGCATCGCTGGTACTTTTATCGTCATCGGCTGCATTGGCGCTGTCTCGTTCTGCCGTAAGTTAGGGGCCGCGCAACACTATAAACTGAGCAACCATATCGCGCTCAGGATCGACAGCTCTGTGCTCACAATCATTTACCCAGGCACGCCAGAATCGATGATCGATCTGAGATTGCTTGATGAAGATGATCGCCATCAGCTGCTGGCGCTCTTACGTGAATACTGGATCGATGCGCAACAGGTCTGGAATCCGACGCTAGGCAAGGAGATTGAGATGGCGCTTACGGGAAAGGGAGCCAAAGAGAAAATAGTCCTGGCGTAACATTGTTAACATGTTAACAGACGGGAATAAAAAACCTTTGTCATCTGTTTTCAAATATAGCCATTAGTTCGTCTTACCTCTACAACAAACGGATCGCTTTGTTTACAAAGCTGTGTAAAAAGTGTTGACATGTTTTTTCAAAAGTAGTATACTTACCACTTGCTGGAGTAAGTATACTAATAACAATGGTGTTATAAAAAACCCGGACATGGTAGCGAACAAGAGGCCAGGAAACGAAACGTTTAGTAGCGTGTCAAACGCATCACTCCCCAAATGTATGTGAGGATACTACTCAACCACATGGAGTCTAGCCTTCGATCCGTTAGGAAGCAAAAGCGTCTTAAGGCGTGAGCAAATAGGATAAAGGTGACCGATGTGGGCTTTTTGCTGTTTCTACTTTGGTACTCGTTTTGTTTACCTTCTGTGGAGGGGGATCGTTGTGTGGACGACTGACAACCAACATGCAGAAGTAGAGGTGTAGGAGTAACCGCTCATTGCGCTTGCAAGCGGTTACTTTTCTTGTCATAGGCCGTTTCACAACACGGGCATTATTTGATGTAATTATCTTTTTTTTGTTTTTCCGTTTGAGAGAGGGATGATTCCGTCTGTCTCTCGAAATCCTCTATGGGCGATTAGGTGAGAGGAGAATACCACACATGGCAATACGTACGAGGGCCGTTGCCCTACCGGAACGTGTCTCTTTTGCACGTATCCCGGACATACGACCGATGCCAGGATTAATTCAGATTCAGCTCGACTCCTTTGAATGGTTTAAGAAAGAAGGTCTACGAGAACTTTTTGAAGAAATCTCTCCTATTGAAGATTTTACCGGCAAAAATCTCAGCCTGGAATTTATTGTACCACCTGAACCCTTTGGCAAGCCAAAATATTCGGAAGACGAGTGTCGTGACCGCGATGCTACGTTCGCCGCACCTTTAAATGTCAAAGCGCGTCTTATTAATAAGGAAACCGGCGAAATCATCGAGAAGGATATCTTCATGGGCGATTTCCCCTTGATGACGAAGGAAGGTACCTTTATTATCAACGGCGCAGAGCGTGTCGTGGTTAGCCAGCTTGTACGCTCTCCCGGCGTCTACTTTACCGTTGATGAAGATGCTTCGACTGGCAAAAAACTCTATGCCGCCAAGCTGATCCCCGCTCGTGGAGCCTGGCTGGAGTTTGAGACCAGCAATAAAAATCTCCTGACCGTGAAGATTGACCGCAAACGTAAGCTGCCAGTGACAACTTTGCTACGCGCTATCGCGAGTCTGGCCAAAGACCAGTGGCACGCCGAAAACCTGGATCTTTCGACGGATCAGGGCATTCTGGATGCTTTCCAGGGCGTTGACAACGATTCTACGATTCGTTATATCCAGACGACGCTGGATCGCGACCCCGTCAAAAAAGAGGAAGAGGCGCTGCTCGAACTGTATAAAAAGTTGCGTCCGGGCGATCCTGCCACGCTGGATAATGCGCGCTCCCTGGTCAAAAACCTGTTCTTTAACCCGCGCCGCTATGACCTGGGCAGCGTTGGGCGTTATAAATTGAACCGCAAGCTCGATCTTAGCATTCCCCAGAGCCAGCGCATTCTGACGCAGGATGACCTGGTGAATATCGTTCGGCGTCTGGTAGTGCTCAACAATGGGCGCGGACGGAAAGATGACATCGATCATCTGGGCAATCGCCGCGTGCGCTGCGTTGGTGAGTTGATTCAGAGCCAGTTTCGCGTCGGCCTCTTGCGGATGGAGCGCGTGGTCAAGGAGCGCATGAGCATTCAGGAGCCTGGACAGGCAACGCCCAATGCGCTGATTAATATTCGTCCGGTCGTGGCCGCGATGAAGGAATTCTTTGGTGGTAGCCAGCTTTCCCAGTTTATGGACCAAACCAACGCTCTGGCTGAGATTGGCCATAAGCGTCGTCTCTCCGCTCTGGGGCCTGGTGGTCTTTCGCGTGAGCGTGCAGGCTTTGATGTCCGCGACGTACACCAGTCGCATTATGGCCGCATTTGTCCAATCGAGACCCCAGAAGGTCCAAACATTGGTCTGATCGGCAACCTGGCGACCTATGGGCAGATCAACCCCTACGGTTTTATTGAAACCCCGTATCGGCGCGTCTGCAAACGTCTCCCGGCCAACGATCCGCGCTTGCTCGGTCGCGAACTGCGCGGCTTGTACGGGCGAGAACGCGAAGATATCAAAACAGAAGATGGTCAGGTGCTTTTCAAAGCCCGCAACTTTGTTCGCGTTGACCAGGAACTCTTCGGCAAACTATCGCAGTTGCTGGGCAATGCTGTAGTGCGCGTCAAGCCATTTGTGACCGACGAGGTCGAGTACCATACCGCAGATGACGAAGAAAACTTCTGGATTGCGCAGTCCAATGCCGTCCTGAGCGAAAACGGCGAGTTCGAGGAAGATCGCGTCCTGGCTCGCTATCAGGGTGAGTTCTTTATGGAGAACTCCGATAATATCGATTACATGGACGTTTCGCCCCGCCAGACGGTCAGCGTCGCGACGGCGCTGATCCCGTTCCTTGAGCATGACGACGTGAACCGCGCCTTGATGGGTGCGAACATGCAGCGCCAGGCCGTGCCGCTTTTGCGTCCGCAATCGCCCATCTGTGGTACCGGCATCGAGCGCCAGGTCGCCATCGACTCAGGGCAAGTCCTCGTCAGTCGGGTAGAGGGTGAAGTTGTCACAGCATCCGCCCGCCGCATTGAGGTCGTGGACGAAAATGGCGAAGTACATGGCTATCGGCTGCGCAAGTTTGTACGCTCAAACGCCGGTACCTGTATCAACCAGCGCCCACTCGTGCGCAGAGGCGACTATGTGACGGCTGGACAGGTGATTGCCGATAGCTCATCGACCGAGAACGGCGAGCTGGCTCTAGGGCAAAATATCCTGGTAGCCTTTATGAGCTGGGAGGGTGGCAACTTTGAAGACGCTATTCTCATCAGCGAACGCATTGTCCGTGAAGACCTTTTCACGTCTATTCATATAGAAAAATACGAAGTCGATGCCCGCGATACCAAGCTAGGGCCGGAAGAGATTACGCGTGACATCCCCAACGTTGGTGAAGAGGGGCTGCGTAATCTTGACGAGCGCGGCATCATCTATGTAGGCGCGGAAGTTGGCCCGCAAGATATCCTGGTAGGCAAAATCACGCCTAAAGGCGAAACCGAGCTAACCGCTGAAGAGAAATTGCTCCGCGCCATCTTCGGTGAGAAGGCCCGCGAAGTCAAAGACACCTCGCTGCGTGTCCCGCATGGCGAGCGCGGTAAGGTGGTCGAGGTCAAAGTCTTCTCGCGTGATGCCGGGGATGAACTGCCTCCGGGTGTCAACCAGCTTGTACGTGTCAGCATTGCTCAGAAGCGTAAAATTGGCGCGGGCGACAAAATGGCGGGACGCCACGGCAACAAAGGCGTCATTTCGCGCGTGCTCCCAATCGAGGACATGCCGTTCCTGCCAGATGGTACCCCGGTTGATATTATCCTCAACCCCCTGGGCGTGCCACACCGCATGAATATCGGTCAGATCATGGAGACGCACCTGGGCTGGGCCGCCAGCGTGCTGGGAGTGAAGATCGCCACGCCAGTATTCGACGGCGCAACCGAAGAAGACATCGAGGAGTTCCTGCGCCGGGCCAATTTGCCCGATAGTGGGAAGGTGCAGCTTTATGATGGGCGTACCGGCCAGCCGTTCGATCATCCCATCACGGTCGGCTATACCTATATGTTAAAACTGGCCCACCTTGTCGAAGACAAAGTGCATGCTCGTTCAACCGGCCCATACAGCTTGATTACGCAGCAGCCTCTGGGTGGTAAAGCGCAATTTGGTGGACAGCGTTTCGGTGAAATGGAAGTGTGGGCGCTGGAAGCGTATGGAGCAGCAAACATTCTGCAAGAAATCCTGACAGTGAAGTCGGACGACGTAGTAGGTCGCGTCAAGACCTATGAAGCTATTGTCAAAGGTGAAAATATTCTAGAACCCGGAGTTCCCGAATCTTTCAAAGTATTAGTGAAGGAATTGCAAAGCCTGGGCATCAATGTCGAGGTTCTCAACGAAGACGAGCAAAAGATCCAATTCGTTGAGGACACCTCAAATGATGTGATGCCCGAACTGGGTATTAATCTGTCCGGTTTCGAAGGAGACCAGTAATGTAGGGAATGTTGCAGTACTCGCGCTTCTTTATACTAATGATAGGAAATGAGCGCGGGTACGCTCCCTACCCAGGAGGTAGCATGCTCGAAGTAAATGATTTTAACGCTATCCGTATCAGCCTTGCCAGCCCGGAACAGATTCGTAGTTGGAGTTACGGTGAGGTAACGAAGCCGGAAACGATTAACTACCGTACGCTGAAACCGGAAAAGGACGGCCTCTTCTGCGAACGCATTTTTGGGCCGACCAAAGATTGGGAATGCTACTGCGGTAAATATAAAAGAGTACGTTTTAAAGGGATTGTCTGTGATAAGTGTGGGGTGGAGGTAGCTCGCTCAAAGGTGCGTCGTGAGCGTATGGGCCATATTGAACTGGCGTCGCCCGTGAGCCATATCTGGTACTTTAAAGGCACTCCTAGCCGTATTGGTCTCTTGCTTGACCTCTCGCCGCGTAACCTGGAGCGGATTCTCTACTTCGCTCTCTACGTGGTGACGCATATCGATGAAGAGGCGCGCCAGCAGGAGCTGATGCGCATAGACGAGGATATGGTCGGTCTGGAGCAAAATCTGGATGAAAAAGTTATTGAACGCATCAATAATCTGAAGTCACAGCGCGACAGTGCCATCAGAGAGAGCGAAACGCGCTTCTCAACCATTGACCGCCAGGAGGTCGAAGAGCGGCGCGAAAACGAGCTTGAAGCCGCGCGTCAGGCTGAGAGTGAGACTCTGGCACTTTTGCGCGAGCGCATGAATAAACAGACCGAAGATGATATCGTCTTCCCGGTCAACGATCATGTGATTGTGAAGCAGGGAGAAAACGTATCACCAAAGCACCTGGACATTCTGGAGCGTGTGGCTGAGTCGGCCCGTAACACCATCGCGGAGCAGGCGCGACGGGAAATAGAAGCTGCCCAATCCGAGAGCAAGCGAGAAGCTGATCGCCTGGGTATTGAATACCAGGGTCAGATTGATACCGCCCAGACTCAGATGGAGAAAGAGCGCAATGACACGCGCCAGCGGCTTGAGCAGATTCGTCGCGACCTCGAAGGTCTCAAACGTATGGACCTGTTGCAGGAAAACCGCTATCGCGAGCTGAAGGATAACTTCACAGGCGTCTTCCGCGCTGGCATGGGAGCAGAAGCCGTGCGCGAATTGATCGCCAACATCAATCTGGACAAGCTAGCGGCAGACTTGCGCCACGAGATCAGTTCTACAGTAGGCCAGCGGCGTAAAAAGGCCACCAAGCGTCTGAAAGTAGTCGAGGCGTTCCGCAAGTCGAGCACCTCTCCCGAATGGATGATTCTCACGGTGCTGCCAGTCTTGCCGCCCGATCTGCGCCCGATGGTGCAGCTCGATGGTGGTCGCTTCGCCACCTCGGACCTGAATGACCTGTATCGTCGCGTCATTAATCGCAATAATCGACTCAAGAGGCTGCTGGAACTGGGCGCGCCCGAAATCATCATTCGCAATGAAAAGCGCATGTTGCAGGAGGCGTGCGATGCCTTGATCGACAATGGCCGTCGTGGACGTGCCGTCGCCGGTTCAGGCAATCACAAGCTCAAGAGCCTCTCGGATATGCTCAAAGGAAAGCAGGGCCGCTTCCGTCAGAACTTGCTTGGTAAGCGTGTTGACTACTCCGGTCGTTCCGTGATCGTCGTCGGTCCTGATCTGAAACTGCATCAATGTGGCTTACCCAAACGTATGGCGCTGGAACTATTCAAGCCCTTCGTCATGCGCAAACTGGTCGAGCAAAACTTCGCTCACAATATCAAGAGCGCCAAGCGTTTTGTCGAGCGCGTCAAGCCGGAAGTCTGGGATGTGCTGGAAGATGTCATCAAGAATCACCCGGTCTTGCTCAACCGCGCTCCCACGCTGCACCGTCTTGGTATTCAGGCGTTCGAGGCCGTACTGGTTGAGGGCAGCGCCATTCAGTTGCACCCGCTGGTCTGTTCGGCCTTCAACGCTGACTTTGACGGCGACCAGATGGCCGTACACGTCCCGCTCTCTGAAAAGGCGCAGGACGAAGCACGCCAGTTTATGATGTCTACCCGCAACTTGCTCTCGCCCGCGCATGGTGAGCCGTCAATCGGAGCTAGCCAGGATATGGTGCTTGGTTGCTTCTATCTGACGCAAGATCGCCCCGACAAGAAAGGCGAGGGGCGCGTCTTCACCGATAGCAACGAGGCCCTGCTGGCACATGAGCATGGCATCATTGACTTGCAGGCCCGTGTCAAGGTACGGATGGGTGAAGTGGATGTCTATAATCTGGCACCGCCTGAGAAGGCCACCATGCATGTCAATGGCAAGCCGATAGAAACCACCGTTGGGCGTATCATCTTCAACGAAGCTTTGCCTGAGCGATTGCGTTTCAAGAACTATGCCATGAAAAAGGAGAACTTGAGACAGATCATCGCGGACTGCTTCAAAGAATACGGTCGCGTCAAAACAACGGAGTTGGCCGACGAAATCAAGCGTCTGGGCTTCCATTACGCCACGAAGGCAGGAGCGACCATCGCCATCAGCGATGTCAAAGTGCCGGTTGGCAAGCAGGAAGAACTGGCGAAGGCTGATAGCAAGATCGCCGAACTGGAAGAGCAGTTCCGAGACGGTCTTATCACCGATAACGAGAAATATCAGCAGACGGTCGATATCTGGAACGAAGTCACCGACAACGTCACCAAAATGGTCGAGGCAACGCTGGACCCCTACGGGGCCATCTACACCATCGCCAAGTCCGGTGCAACGAAGGCCAAGTTCCAGCAGATTCGTCAGCTCTCCGGTATGCGCGGTCTGATGGCCAGCCCTTCCGGTAAGATCATCGCTATTCCTATTCGTGGAAACTTCCGCGAAGGTTTGAGCGTGTTGGAGTACTTTATCAGTAGTCACGGCGCTCGTAAGGGATTGGCGGACACCGCCCTGCGTACGGCGGAGTCGGGCTATCTGACGCGCCGCCTCATCGACGTGGCGCAGGATGTCATCGTCACCGAAGAGGATTGTGGCACTACTGATGGCGTGCTGATTACCGAGGAAGACTCGCAAGAGATGGGCCTGGAGAACAGCCGCAGCCGCTTAACCGGTCGCGTGCTGGCAGAGGCCATTCCCGGCCTGGAGCACATCGAAGTCAACGAGGAACTGGCCGATGAGGTTGTGGATGAGATCGTTAATGCTGGCGTCAAATCGGTCCGTGTTCGTTCCGTGCTGGTCTGTCAGACGAGACGAGGCATCTGCTCCAAGTGTTATGGGCGCGACCTGGCAGCCAATGCCCTGGTCCGTAGTGGAGCTGCGGCTGGCATTATCGCCGCTCAATCGATTGGTGAGCCTGGCACCCAGCTAACCATGCGTACCTTCCACACGGGCGGTATCGCAGGAGCGCAAGGTGACATCACACAGGGTCTGCCGCGCGTTGAAGAGCTGTTTGAGGCGCGCGTGCCTAAAGATAAGGCCGAGATCAGCGAAATCGATGGCGTCGTCGAAATTGTGAAGGACGAAGCAACCGGCGCTCGTACTGTACGCGTCGTCTCGATCAACGTTTTCTTCGACGAGTACCCGGTACCAACCGGAACGCAGGTGCTGGTCAGCGACCATGATCGCGTGCATAAGGAGCAGATCATTGCCCTGATGCCTGCCGAAGATGGCGGAGAGCCTGTGCCGGTCATGGCTCGTACCGAAGGTGAAGTTGTCATCAACCAGGATGGCCCGATCACTATTCGTTTTGAAGAGCGCGACGAGCGTTCATATCCGATCCCGGCTGCTCGCAACATCATTGTCAGCAACGGCCAGAAGATCCAGGCTGGCACAGCCATCACTTCTGGTCAGCGCGATCCGCAAGATGTGCTGCGCATCCAGGGGCGAGAGGCGGTCCAGATCTACCTGGTCAAAGAAGTGCAGCGTGTCTATCGTAACACTGGTGTCTACATCAACGACAAGCACATCGAAGTCATCATTCGCCAGATGTTGCGCCGCGTCAAAGTGGATGATCCCGGTGACACCGAGATGCTGCCCAACGATCTGGTTGATCGTTTCGTCTATGCCGACACTAATGCTCGCGTGCTGGCGGAAGGCGGAGAGCCTGCCACCGCTCAGACCGTGCTGCTAGGCGTCACCAAAGCATCGCTCAACACCGACAGCTTCCTCGCGGCAGCCTCCTTCCAGGAGACGACCCGCGTGCTGACGGAAGCAGCGATAGAGGCGCAGACCGATCATCTGGTTGGTCTGAAAGAGAACGTCATCATTGGCAAGCTTATTCCGGCTGGCTCCGGCATCGCGCAGCGACGCCGCGAGCAGCTTGCACGCCAACAAGCGGCTGCGGCTCGCATCCCATCGTCTCCGGTTGCGGCGGGGGTAGGGGCCGGAAGCAGTGTGGTTGCAGGCAGTCTTGGTACCAGTACCCTCGGTTTAACACTTGACAGTGAAGATAATGAGTGATATCATAAGCAACCGCGTATGAGTGAAAGAGAAGTCGCGGATAGCTCTGCTATCCGCGCTTACTTAAGAAGAGGACAGGGAGGATCTTTCCTTGCCGACAATTAATCAGTTGGTCCGAAAGGGCCGTTCGCAAAAGCAGAAAAAAGTGAAGGCTCCGGCGTTGTTATATTCGTACAACGCTCTGAAGAACAGAACTTCACGCCTGCGCGGATCACCGCAGAAGCGTGGCGTGTGTACGCAGGTGCGTACAATGACGCCCAAGAAGCCGAATTCGGCAATGCGTAAGATTGCTCGTGTTCGCCTCTCCAACCAGATGGAAGTCACTGCTTACATTCCTGGCGAAGGGCATAATTTACAAGAACACTCTGTGGTGCTCATTCGTGGCGGTCGCGTCAAAGACCTGCCGAGTGTGCGTTACCACATTGTCCGGGGCACGCTGGATAGCGATGGCGTCTCAAAACGTCGTCGAGGCCGCTCCAAATATGGAGCCAAGCGACCAAAGCCTGGGCAGGCAGCCGCTTCAACTAAGGGCGGTAGGCGCTAAACATTGTAAAAAGCAGGGCTGGTCGGTGAATCGCACATCACTGTCGTTGTAAGGACAAGGAAATTACAACTGACAGTGATGGTCGGATGTTCTCCTGGTTTCGTAACTTCGTCAAGCGAGAACCATTAAGAGGAAAGGCATCCGCGCGTAGGCGTCCGAAAGAGATTGCGGGGGAGTTACCCCAATCGAATCGACGCCTTTTCTGGTGTCTGCTAACTGTCTCATCCTTTGCGATGGGACACCCGTAATCGAGCAAGCTTAGAGTAGAAAAAGCTTCTATCTGGTTCCCGTAGAGAATACTGAGGAGGCGGACCTTGCCAAGACGTAAAAAAGTCGTGCGTCGGCCTGATGTGCCGGATGCAAAATACAGGAGCCGCAATGTGGCCCGTTTTACAAGTAAGTTAATGTTAGATGGAAAGCGCAGCCTGGCCGAGCGCATCATCTATACGGCCTTTGATATCATCGAGGCAAAGCAGAAGCGAGCGCCGCTGGATGTCTTTGAGCAGGCGTTGAAGAATGCCACACCAAGCATTGAGGTCAAGCCTCGGCGCGTCGGCGGCTCAACATATCAGGTTCCTATCGATGTACGTAAGGATCGTGGCAATGCGCTAGCAATGCGCTGGCTTATCCGTGCTGCTCGCAGCCGTAGCGGCAGATCAATGGCGGAAAAGCTTGCCAGCGAATTGATGGATGCAGCAGCAGGCCAGGGTGCAACTATTAAGAAACGTGAGGAGACCCATAAAATGGCGGAGTCTAACAAGGCTTTCGCTCATTATCGCTGGTAATCATATATTATGCCAAGAGAATTCCCACTCGAAAAAACACGAAATATTGGTATCATCGCTCATATTGATGCTGGTAAGACAACCACCACCGAGCGTATCCTCTTCTACACCAAGAAGATTCACCGTATGGGTGAGGTGCATGAGGGGGCCGCAACGATGGACTGGATGCCCCAGGAGCAAGAACGTGGCATCACTATCACGTCTGCCGCGACGACCTGTTTTTGGCAGGATTACCGTATCAACATCATCGATACCCCCGGCCACGTCGATTTCACGGCAGAAGTCGAACGCTCTCTGCGCGTCCTGGATGGTGGCGTTGTCGTCTTTGATGCTGTTGCTGGCGTAGAGCCACAATCTGAGACGGTATGGCGTCAGGCCAATAAGTATAAAGTTCCTCGTATCTGTTTTGTCAATAAAATGGATCGCATTGGGGCCGACTTCTGGCGCACTATCGAGATGATTCGCGAGCGCCTGGGAGCCACGCCTTTACCGATCCAGATCCCTATCGGACACGAGAGCAGTTTCAAAGGGTTTAT
>DASTZT010000770.1:0-6558 GCA_035764225.1 Ktedonobacteraceae bacterium | reverse complement strand
ACTACCTCCTATTGGAATAGTTCAGGGCGCTGAGCCATCGTTATTGCCACATCTAGCTCTGCCACAAGCACGCTCTTTTTCCCATAATCAGTCAGGACTAGTTTGTCGCAAAGCGCAGCAACACGAGCAACATTCTCTTTGGAATGTACCGCCGCAGCCTGAGCCAGGGCTTCATATGCCTGTTCAGTTGCTCTTTCGTACTCTTTTTCCAAGAAATAGGACTTTGCCAGCAGAATAGTTTCAAATGCTTCTCGGTTCGCTTGAGCAGTGAGTGTTGGGCGTGTAGCCCAGGCATTGCGCAAAGCGCGGCGGGCGTCTTTCGGGTAACAGGCAATTACGGTTGGTGCATGGGTATAGGCAGAGGCAACGCTTAACTGATAGCGTTCCTCATCTAATCGCACAAAGTAGATGTCTTCTCTTGCGGTATCTTTTCCGACAAACCGTTCTGCTTTGCCGATTTCGACAATTGCCTGGTGGAGTTGTGAGGGGTGGGTTGCAAGGTGGCTGGAAATGACACCGAGATATAATTGGATATGGCCTTGTAATCCTGGGTAGAGGTATTTTTCCAGGCTTTGTGCGGCGAGAAAATCATTCCTGGCCCAGGCAAGATAACGTTGCGCGGGTGCGAAATCCAACTTATCCTTGTAACTGGCTCCCCAGGCTTCAAAAACACTTCCTCGTTTGAATAAGATCGCCGCCTGTGTATCCGCCAATTCATAGTTTTGGGCGAATTGATAGGCCCGGTTCAGGCGAAGCACAGCGGCGTCATACCATTGTTGGTCCCAGGCAATACCGGCAGCCATGAGATGGTATTGGCAGAGCAACTGCACGATCTGGAGCCGCTGTAAATGACTCCAGGTGCCGTAAAGAATCTCTTGCTCCATGTTGGCTACCCGCTGGTCAATCGTTCCTTCTGCTTCTCTATCAGTCTTCGTATAGTTGGTCATATAGCGTCTGAGTACCTGACGGTAGGCTTTCAGCTCAAACGGTGGGGCTTGGGAAGGCGTTGGTATAGGCAGGGATTGTTCATGATGTGCCTGTGGCAATAGGTCAGCCAGGGAACTGACTCCCAATAAAACTGGTGGGATCTGAAGCAGCTTTGCTAAAACCCAGCGTCGGGTTTTCTCATCAGGAAAAGAATTGTCGCGTAACATTTGATAGATCCTGCTTTTGGTATATGGCTGCTTGTTCTTGCGGGTTAATCTCCCAAACAGCTTCCCGAACTCTTCCGCGCTCATCGTTCGCTGATCTAAAAAATCCCAAACGACATCATTGAAATACGGCAACCCAGCTTCATCTATCCGATACGGACCATAGCCCGCAAAGAGCTTCGTTTCAGACACACAACACCCCCATATACTCGGCTGCAAACGATGTTGCGCCTAGTATAGACGAGGTGATTGCGTTTGTCTATGCATTACACGTACGTACTTGCAAGTGTCAGTGTAATACTCTTGTTATCCAGGAAAAAATTACACTTTTCACCCTTTCTTCATGTGTATAGTTTTCGGTGGGAAGACCTGGCAACCTTTCCACTAAATCACGTCCTAGAAAGGAACCTATGGAAACTATAAACAAGAGCGAAGTCGCCAGAATCCGAGAGCAAATAGCTCTTGAATATCAGGCAAGCCAGCGCATGTTTAGCGACTTCACGCCTACCGCAAAGCATCAATATATCACCAAACGTCAGGAAAATATTGCTGTATGCTTTCAAGAACTTCAGCAATATATGACGCCAGCAGAAGCAGTCGCGATTGTCGCTCAGACCTTGAAAGATGCTCAGATGTTTGCATCAGCATCTGGCAATACTTCATAAAGATCGCTTATTTCTACCTGCAGGGCTTTGGCGATGCGTTCCAGTGTCCCGATGCCGGGGTCATGTTGTCGGTTGTGATATAAGTCCTGTACGGTACTAATAGACACATCAGCGAGTCGAGATAGTTTCGACTGACTCATGCCCTTCTCTTGGAGTACTTCTTTCAACCGCAATCGTATCAACCACAGTACTCCTTCTTTTCAGATCTCTCTTGCTACTATACAGGGACTTTCAACGGTGTTACAATAAGACCATAACCGTAAGGATAAAAACGTAAGGTTATAAAAGTAAATATCAACGACTTTGTTTCTTTCGATTAAGGAGGATTGTCGTGAGCCGCAAGCTATACGTGGAGGAGATGGTATATGGCGAAGCGCCGCGTCCGTGGCAGGGCAATAAAAGCAAAGCTTCCCTGCCTTACGTTTACCCTTGAACAACTGGTCGTTTTGAGAAAGGCACTGGTGCCATTTGAGCAGATGATTCTGACGCAAAAGCACCCATTGCCGAATGCGGATTTTGCTTTAGAAACTGTCAAACACGTCCAGGCAAAAATACAGCGGATGATTACGCTTGCTGCCTGGAGAGAGTCCGTCGCGTTTGACGCCAATGAAATGCTGATTCTGCAAGCGTCTGTGTGGATCTTCGCGCTTTCCCTGGAGGCCAGAGAGCGGTCTGCTGAGAGGGATACGTTAAAACAACAGTGCCAGACCCTTAGTTCTCTGTTTAATGAGTTGAGCTGATATCACCGTGTCTTTCGAGCATCTTAAGCGTGATACTGAGGACGAGAATAACGCCCGTCGTAACTCCTAGCTCGATCATAATGTTGAGAAAATCCTGTTGTGTGGACTCTTGCATGGTCAGAAGTTCAGCGCCAAGCGCGAGGATCACACGAATGGCTGAGATGATGCCAATTCCAAGATATGGTCGCAATGATGTCACATGGTCATTTAGATAATGGACGATTGTTCCCAGCACTTCTGCTATAATCAGCACGAGTAGAAGATCTGCAATCAGGTGTACAATGGCTGCAACGATAAATGAGGGTTGTTCCAGTGTACCTAATGAGGGCACCTGGAGCAGCGTCGTGATGAAGTTCCACAGGCCGAACCCAATGACGAAAAGTGCGGCTAGAAAAAAACAAACTCCAACAATGATATAGACGATATTATCGGCCCGGTCTAGCAACTGGCCAGCACGTACAGGAGATAGCGGTTCAGGAGCATTTCTTTGCACGTCCTGCTCACTCGGTTTCATTTCAAGGCCCGATAGTGTATGATCTTCTTGCGTCTTGATCTGATGATCTGACATCAGTGATGCTCCTTAATGCTATGTGCTGATCTCTATAGATATATGTAAGTTCAATAGTATGAAGCTAACGGAACTCATAGCGAGAACATACCCACGATGGCCCGGATATACGTATAGAGTTGAGATGCATAGCATCAGAGGTTCGAGTAATGTTTAAGGAGGAAGCAGTTGCCTCGCTGGTTATATTTGCTACTTGTTTTTGCCGTGTTGGCCCCTCTGCTAGACTTTCTGCACCTGCCCCCGATCCTGCTGTTTATTGTGGCTGCGTTAGGCATAGTGCCGCTAGCTGCCCTGATTGGAGAGGCGGTGGAGGAGATTGCGGAACATACGGGTGAGCGCATTGGCGGACTACTCTTCGCCACTTTTGGTAATGCCACTGAGCTGATTATCAGCATTTTTGCGTTGAGCGAGGGGTTAGTCGATGTGGTGCGAGCGTCCATTATTGGGACGATTCTAGGGAATGCTTTGTTGGTCCTGGGTGTGGCGATCTGCGTTGGCAGTTTCAAACACGGACGCTTGCGTTTCTCGACGCGACCAGCCAGCCAGTATTCGTCGCTCTTCGCTTTATGTATCGGCGGTCTGTTGCTGCCGACGGTCGCTATGTTCCTGGCCGCCCGCTCAAATGCGTCACTGGTGAATGTGCATGAGGGCGAGCTGTCTAACTTTATTGCGATCTTGCTGCTGCTGGGTTATCTGGCTTCGATTCTCTTCAGCGTCTTTCGCGTTCGCGATCACGGTGGGGGGGAAGAAGGGGAGCTTGACCCGATAGAGAGCATGCGTTCTGCCGGGGCGATCTCGCGTCTATTGGCCTATCGCAAGCACCTGGCCCAGAGCGAGATCCCTGGTAAAAGCGGCGTGCTGCGTCATATCGATAACACCATTGATGCCATTGTTGCGCATGAAACAGGACAGCACCAGGAAGTCGAAGAAGCCTCTTCCGCTCAAGCAAAGCCAGTGGTAGCAGGACAGGAAGAGAAAAAAGGTCCGGTAGTACAAAAAGAGAAGGCGGAAGATGAGGCCATCAAAAAACCTCCCCTGTGGCGGGGCCTGGTCTTACTACTGGTAGCAACGGTGGGCGTGGCCATTCTTTCGGAGATTCTAGTTGGCGCTATCGAGCCAATGACGAAAGTGCTGGGCTGGAACCCAGCTTTTGTGGGATTGGTCTTTGTGCCGTTGATAGGTGCGTTGCCGGAATACTTTAATACCATATCAATGGCGCTGGACAAGCGCATTGGTATGGTATTAGCCGCTTCCGCCGGTTCATCGATTCAGATCGCTCTCCTGGTGGCACCGATCTTGATTCTCGTGAGCCTGCTGATGCCGCAACATCTTGATTTAGTTTTCAGCCCGATTGAACTGGCTGTGTTGGGATTAGCAACCTTCCTCTTTAGCGAGATCACCAGGGATGGCGAACTCGTCTGGTTGGAAGGTCTGCTCTTAATTCTGCTCTATGCCATGATGGGCGGGACCGTCTTCCTCTTCGGTTAGTGAGCGATTATAACGGGATCGACAACACATTATGCCCTTCGCGCCCGCTCTGTACCAGGTGAGAGATAAATACCTCCACAATAAAAGGTCTCTCGTAGAGCGGGCGACGAGCCTCATCGGTGAAAAAGATGTGCAGGCGTTCGCGTCGTCCACTTGGTCCTTGAGAGAACGCTTGCATCGGCATTGTGATCTCTGCGGCAAAACCTTTTCCTGGCATGGTCACGTCAGCCTGCTGCACGATATAGGCGAAATTGCGATAGAGTGCCGAGCGCACCTCGATATGGACCAGGTCGCCCTTCACAACCACGCTTAATCCTCCCTGTGGAGATCTCGGATCGGGTTCGTCGCGGCCCATCATATGGATGCGAATCGAGTAGATCTGGTTTGGCTGGATGCGCAATGGCGTCTCGATCAGTGCCGCCGCCGTTGTGGTATGTTGTTGTTCTCCAAGCACAAAACGTTGCAAGCGTTTGAGCAGTGGCGTCTCCTGCTCCTCTGGCGTCGCTTTAGCGGCTGGGCGTGCCATAGAAGGTAAGACTCCGCTCACGCGTCCCAGCACCCGTTGCATCAATGAAGGCGCTGTACTGCTCTCTGGTAGCGCATCTGCTTCAGGCTCTGGCACCAGTTGCTCTGCCTCAGCCTCCTCTGTCGCACTGGAAGCCTGCTCTGCCACAGACTCAGCAAGGACCGTCTCGGCCTCTTCCTCCGCTTGTTGAGCAGGTTCAATGGCCTGATCGTCCTCAATCGGTGTCGTTGGCGTTAGAGCATACTCGACCACCTGTGCATCTTGTAAGCGTGGCTCCTCTGGCGCAACTGTCTTGATGACCACTTCATCCTGCATAGAGGGAGCGTCTGTTTCTGCTACTACATCGATCTCTGACGGCTTGATCTCCACAGCGGTTTCAGAAAGCAGTGGTCCCGTGACTGCCTCTGCCGCAGGCGTTTCTTCGTCCTCAGCCTCCTCTTCCACCTCAAGAGGTTCAGAGGGGGAAGCTGTTTCCGTCTTTGCCTCCGTTTTTTGAGCCAGAGCAGGCTCGGCCTCCACGACTGTTTCAGAAAGTAATGGCCCGGTTATCGCCACTGACTCTACTGACTCTTCTATAGAAGGAGTTTCAGCAACTATCTCTGTTTTGGTAGTGGGAAGCCTGGTTGTCGTTTCTGCATCGCTAGAGGAGGTTTCAATCACCGCCTCGCTTGTTGTAGGGGGAGCTGCCATCTCCGCGGAAGAAGGTTCAGACGTTTCCTCGGCTTCTGTAGAAGATGATTCGATCACTTTTTTGGTCTCCTCAGGTGGAGGTTCGATTACAGTGTCCATCTTTGTTGCGGATGGTTCGAGCATAGTTTCTGTCTCCGTTGTAGGTTCCGTTCCCATGGATAATTCCTCGATTATAATAGATTGGAGTTCTGCGGGATGCTCTGTATTTGCTAGAGTTGCTGACGCTTCATTCATATGAGCTATGCGCATCTTAAGACTGCTGGTGAGAACTTTCGTGAGCTTGTGGCGTAGCTGCGGAAGCGGAGCAATAATGGTAGCATCGCCGCTATCATCGACAGGCAAGGGGTCACCTTGTTCAGCAATGAGGGGGTTTTTCAGGACTCTAGTTTGTTGCACTTGCTTATCGGCCATTGTATGTGCCTGTTTCGCTCTTGTACCAATACCTAGTTCAAGGAGCGCATCAGCCATTTCTGCCGCACTCTGGAAGCGATCCTCGCTCTTCACAGCCAACGCTCGCTTAATAATCGTATCGACGCCGCTATTGATTTTTGGAGTGAGGTCGCGGGAAGGCCGCAGGGTATGCTGCAAAGACGCACCTGGCTCTTGTGGCGATGTTCCCGTGAATAATAGATAGAGAAGGGCACCAAGACTATAAATGTCAGACTGCGGCTCTACTGCACTACATAAACTTTCTGCAAAACCAGCATGTACGATATTTGTCGCTGTCGAT
>DASTZT010000769.1:0-6652 GCA_035764225.1 Ktedonobacteraceae bacterium | reverse complement strand
TTCTCTTCGGCGCTGAGGGTCTCACGATATTCGCTGTCTTTCCATGCGCGGATAGTATTCATGTTGGTTCTCCTCTCGTCATGCATCACATGACATCTCGGTCAATGAGTAATTGTTTCCAAAATGGAAGCGCGTACCGCTAGTTATTAGCAAATCACGCTGTTGATACAAACGCTGACTAGCTGGCAGATGGTATTTGCGCCGCCGCCGTTGCCACCAACGACGTTGAGCAGGTCTTCCTCGGTCAATTCGACCTGACCGGCAGGATTCTCTGGGAGCAGGGCCTTCTCTTCGGCGCTGAGGGTCTCACGATATTCGCTGTCTTTCCATGCGCGGATAGTATTCATGTTGGTTCTCCTCTCGTCATGCATCACATGACATATAAGGTTAAAAGTAACTGCTTCCAAGACGGAAAAGCAGTGCATCTATGGCAACGACCTCTCCACTCTGGATCTTCCTGGCTTCGATCATAAGTGTTTACCCAACACGAGGCAGGTGGTTTCCCACTCATGCCCTTTTCACAAATCCAGGCAGTTCTCCTTCGTGTACTGATCGTGGTGCCAACAAGGTACTGTCCATCAGACATAAGGCTGACCTTATGTACTGCTGAGTTACATCACATGCTACTCTGCTTGCGCCTTCTCAGGGGCAAATTGCCTCTGAACAAGCCTGGCGTAGTAGCCTTCGCGGCATAAAAGTTCCTGGTGCGTCCCACTTTCCACAACAACCCCCCCATCAAGCACCAGGATTCTATCGGCATTCCGCACGGTACTCAAGCGATGAGCAATGATTATCTGTGTACAGTCTAAATCTGCAATATTTTGCTCGACCGCGTGTTCTGTGACCGTGTCGAGAGAGCTGGTTGCTTCGTCCAGCAAGAGCAGCACGGGTGTATGCGCCAGGGCGCGGGCCAGTGCAAGGCGCTGCCGTTGCCCACCGGAAAGGGCGCTCCCTTGCTCCGAGACATAGGTTTCATAGCCCATTGGCATCGACATAATGTCTTCATGTAGACCGGCCATCTTAGCAGCATGCACAATGCCGTCCAGGGTCATCTCAGGGTCGTTAAAGGCGATATTCTGGCGTATGGTGCCGCTAAAGACGGTCGCTTCCTGCATAACGGTGCCGAATTGAGCACGGACCGCTTGATAATTGAGCGATTGCAGGGTCATGCCGTCGTAAAGCACCTCGCCCTGCGTCGGCACATACAGGCCCAGTAAGAGTTTGCCTAGCGTGCTCTTGCCCGATCCGGTGCGACCGACAACCGCCACTTTTTGTCCGGCCTCAATCGTCAGATCGACGTTTTTCAGCACGTCGGGCGACTGCTCGGCATAGCGGAAGCTGACGTTCTTCAGTTCAATGCGTCCGCTCAGCCTGGGTGGTTGCTGCACCGACTGGGTATTCTGCTCAGGATCGGCCTCCATCACATCGACGAGCCGTTCCAGGTGCGAGCGGACCAGTTGCAGCTTCTGCCCACTGCTCACCAGCGAGGCTAGCGGCATGAAGAATGCCATTGCCAGAGCGTTGAGCGCGAGCATAGTGCCTACCTCCAGACTCCCATTGAGCACCTGCAGCGTTCCAATCCATAAGAGGACAAATGGTGCAAGGCTCTGGAACAAACGGATCGTTGTATCGACGATAGATGAAAGCGTTGTGCGCCGAACCGAGACGTTTAATTGTTCAAACAAGAGATTCGACCAGTGCTGGAAGGCACGCTGTTCGGCTCCTGCCGCCTTCAGCGAGACCATACCGCCCAATACTTCGGTGGCATAGCTCTGTGATCTGCCCTGCGCGATCAGTTCGCGCATCGAAAGTTCGCGTATCGGTCGATTGGTTACTAAGAGCAGACCCACTTGCAGCGCCCCGATGACGAGCACGAGCAGGCCAAAGACCTGTGACTGCCAGAACAAGATCAGCACGTAGATCGTCACAAAGCTGCCATCAAGCACGGTTGAGATCAGCTGGTTGCTTAGCGTCTCGCGGATCAGCGTATTGCTGTTCATGCGAGAGATAATATCGCCGCTGGCTCGCTGCTGAAAGAAGCCCAGTGGCAACGAGAGCAGATGCTCAAAGAAGCTTAGCATCATCGCCATATCGACATGGGCCTGCAAGTAGACCAGCAAGATTGCTCGCAGCAGCATCGTCACGAGCTGGGTCGCGACCAGCACCACGATGCCCAGTCCCAGGATCGTCATTACCGAGAGTTGATGCGTTGGGATGATCTGGTCCACCATGATTTTCGTCAGCACAGGCATGCCCAGGCCGAAGACCTGCAAGAGCACGGAGGCGGCCAGCACCTGGATCAAGGTCCAGGGAGCCTGGTGCAGCCAGCTCGCGACATAGCTGCGGATGTTCATCCGCGAGAGTCCGCGCTGACGCTGAAAATGCACGCCCGGCTCGAATAAAAGCACCACCCCGGTAAAGCTCTGGTCGAATTCCTCGGCGGTAAAGCGCATGCGTCCCGTAGCCGGATCAACCACATCGACACGGCCTGGTCGCCAACGCTCAACCACTACAAAGTGATCGAACTGCCAGTGAACAATCGCAGGAAGCTTGACATCGCGAAAATCGTTCTTCTTGAGCGAGATCGCCCTGACCCGCAGTCCCAAATCGCGCGCTGCCCGCACAATGCTCTGGGCCGAGACGCCATCGCGCCCGACGCCGCATCGCTCACGTATCTCCGCGATGCTCGTCTTATGCCCATAATAGCTCAAGATCATCGCCAGGCAGGCGGCACCGCACTCAACGGCGCTCATCTGTAGGATTTGTGGAACTTTTTTGCGGCCCAACTTTTGGATGACAGCAGGCAGCAAGCCTGGAGCATCCTGGCGTTTATCTTGTTCGAGCAGTGAGGACTGCATCCATTACCCTCCGACCTGTGCGTTCATCACGAAAAACAGCCAGCCCATAACCAGCAGCAGCATGCCCAATACGACCCAGAGCGCCACAAATACGCCTGGAGAGATCAGGTGAGGCAGGACATCCTTGCCTCGCCTCTGCATATAGCGGTGTACGGCATCCGTGCGAAAAATCGTCTGTCTCGTCATGTACGCGATCCTCATCATCTTTTTATTGGTAATGCCCCCTGCAAAAGGCCACAGGCCGCCGCATCAATGATTACCTGAAGCATTAAATAAACTCATAGCAATCAAATCTGCCTTTTGTCGATGTTTGGTGATATGCAACCCTGGCACGTCTGTTGCATATATTTAATAACATAGCGGATTTTATGGGTCAATGGCACAAAAGTAGTGCCGAGCTTTCTAATGTCGATTAAAGCATTAAAATTATATAAAAAAATATAAAGATTATGTAAAATAGACTACACACGCAAAAGTATTTACACGCTCGCAAGCTCTGCTATTGTAAAATTGGCAGCATCAAATCTATTTTGCGGAAAATTCATCGAAAATTCATACAAACAGGGCAAAACACCAGAAAGGCTTAAATAACGCTTAGAAAAGGCTTAAAATGCCATATTTTTGGTGAGGGAATGTTAAGAAAGATAAGAAGAAACTAAAAGGGTGTCGAGTGTGTCCGATTGTCCGAAAGTGGCGTGAGGGCGCTTGTAGAGCCAATTTAGCAATCGGACACACTTTTCTAGCAATGTCCGATTGTCCGATTTGCTCCAGGTTTTGCGAGTTTATTTCGCCTATCTCCATAATAGCTTGACAAATACACCATCTATCATTATTATATAAGTAATATATAAAAGAAAAAAGGGGAGACTATGTCCTTTTTCAGGACCATATTCTCCCAGGACAAGCCTCCCACTCCCCAGCAGGGCAAGCGCGAGGCCTCCACCCAGCCTCACCCCTCCCCTTGCCCCTACCATTTCCGACCAGCCTTGCCTATCCCATTTAGCTTCTGACGGCATGCTGGATCGGGGGCTTACGGTAGGGGCAAGGGGAGGCGATGCGGGGATGCGGGGGCCTCGCGCTTGCCCTTCTTCGGGACGAGGGGCCTGGCGCTTGCCCTGCTGGTCCCTCGTCTCCTACTAGCTAGCCACGATCTCGCAGGACGAGCTGGCTGGCGCGGTCCCAGGATAGCAGGAACTCGGCATACGCTTTACAATCTTTGAGCTGTGTATCTGGGGCATCCAGAGCCTGGTAGAAGCTATTGGCGATGGCATGGAACAGGTTGTAGATCAGCTCGTCAGCCAGGTCAGGCTGCTCGCGAATGATCGCCATAGCCAGGCAACCACCCTTCTCGATATGGGTCGCCAGAGCTGCAATAGTTGATGGTCGTAGCTTCACTGTGCTTTTCCTCTCTTCAATCACTCCACTTTTCGGACAATCGGACAATGCAGAAAGGGGGTGTCCGATTGCTACATTGGCTCTACAAGCGCCCTCACGCCACTTTCGGACAATCGGACACACTCGACACCCCTTTGCTTATTCAATACCAATCTCCTTCCGTTTGCTCAATTGCCATATAGCTACCGCGCTGGGCGAGACAAACCAGGCCCTTTTCCTTCAAGCGAGAAAGCGTACGGCGTGTATAGTCGATATCGAGAGCCAGCTTGTTAGCAATCGTGGGAGCTGACATGGGCTTTCCCTGCTCGCGCAAGAGGGCCAGGATTGTTTGGGAAGTGCCGGAAGGAGAGTCAGGGACGTTTGGAGCAATGGACCAGGTGGCAGTGTGCTCATCAAACGAGAGCATGAGCTGCTGCTCGTCAACGTCGCGACCAGTGGTGAAAAGCTTCGCGATCATCTCGCCGCGTTCGCGTTGCAGCACCATATTGCAATCGGTCGCGCCCGTCAGGCCGGTAGAGCCGCTAATGGCGTCCATCGGGTCGCTCGCGCCATTCTTGCGCAGGTGGTGAATGAGCATGATGGAGACGTGATGCTGCTCGGCCAGTTGCTTGAGGGGAGAGACAAGCGCGTAATCCTCGGCATAGATGTTGCCATTGCTGAGCGGAGAGCGTACTTTGCCGAGGGTGTCGATGACGATCAGGCGAGCATCCTCCTGCACCGAGAGCCAGGTCTCCAGGTCTTCCAGGCCGCCGTGTGCCAGTGGTCGCCACCAGCCTCCCCAGGTAAACCCATACGGCACCGGACGGCCCTGGAGCAGCTTGAGCGTTCGGTCCTTTAAGCGCCTGGGCGTGTCTTCCAGGCCCAGAAAGAACACATGGCCCGCACGCGTTGGCAACGACCCTAGAGCAGGCTCGCCTGCCGCAACCGCCAGCGCCATCCCCAGAGCCAGCCACGATTTGCCCATCTTCGGCTTGCCTGCTAGCAAGGTCACGCCTTCGGGCAACAGTCCAGGGATGGCCCACTGCGGCTCCGGCGTATCCCGACCCATTAAGGCGACGAGGGCGGCGATATCGTCGAGGCCGGTGCGTCCTGGCTGCCCGGCCTGTGACCAGGCTTTGGCGCAGCTCGCAATCTTGCCTATCTCCTGTTCCGATACAGGCGGCGAGCAATACGCCTGGTTGAATGTACGTAGCATCAGCAGCAGCGCCTCATCAGCAGCTCCCTGAAGGCATAACGAGCCAGCGAGGCTGACCAGCCTGGTATGGCGCTTGCCTTCAGGAATAACCAGCTTGCCAGGAGGCGTTTTTGGTGGTGCCGCTGCCTCGTTCCGTACATCGAGTATAGAGGGAGGAGATGGCTGGATGACTGTATGCTTTGTTGAATAGCTTCCTTTCGGATTGAGTAAGAGATGTAGTAGAGCTGTAGGGGCGGCGGCAATCTGGATTTTGCCATTCCACTTATATTGCATCCCGCTAACGTGTATGCTAGGGGGAGCAACCACGTAGCCATGATGGCCGCGTGTATCGACGCCGTCTGCTAGCTTGCCACTGCTATTGGGCAGCATAATCCCTTGATCGTAGGAGTAGTAGAGATGCCAGCCGCCGCTCCCGGTAGTGACCATCGCGGTCTCCGGCAATGCGACCAGGGCGTGCAGCGCCTCCAGCGAGCCGCCGTGACGAGGATCGATGTCGATGACCAGCAATCCCTGTCCGGTCGCGATCCCGATATTGGCTTGTGGGTATCTGCTCCACCATTGCGTAATCTGTGTCTGGTCCAGGGTCGCACTTTTCGCGCCATCCTTCGTGCGCGGGTGCTTGCCTGCGCTGCTACACGCGTCCTGCTTGCACGTACAGCGTCCATTGGAGTCGAGCGAGTGCAGCGGCAGGACGCGCAAATTGAGGCGAGCGTAGAACAGAGCGCAATTGAGCGGCGACAACTTGACAGGAGTCTGGTCCATAAGCTACCGATCCTTCCCTGTGGAGAGCAAAAGAGGGTGTTGGTAAGAAGTTGTTCACGGCTGTTTCCTTTAGTCAGGGAACAAGCAAGAGGAACTACGGGAACTCTCCGTACAATGGAGTATCCACTCGTACCGTAACAGGTATGGGGGGTACCCATACGGATTACTTCTCAGTATAAATGCCGCCACAAGCGACCGATATCTATCTACTTAAATCAAGGTCTATCTACTTAAAAAGGAGAAATTTTCGCTTCGTACTGCAAAAATAGATCGAAATCTCTTGCATATATGCGTAGAGGTATGGCATAATACTGACAGCGCGAATGGACCAGAGCGCGCAAAAGCAGAGCAGACGCAGGGTCGTTCATCTCCCTCCCACGTCCAATGGGGACGCGGTCTTGCGTTTGCCCTGTCGCTATCACTCTGACTAGAAAGTGTCGAG
>DASTZT010000768.1:0-4698 GCA_035764225.1 Ktedonobacteraceae bacterium | reverse complement strand
CGGGATAGGATGTCCCGGCAGGATAGGTGCTACCTGCTTGCCGATATTCAGGGAAAGCTTGCGATGGATAGTTTCCCCCACCTGGAGTACCGTAACCTGGCGCACGATTGGCAACGTTTGATGTGTCCATCCTGTTGGTAGCATCATACGCTGCCTGCGTGTTATAGTCGTAGCCCGCGTTATCAGGACGTAATACCAGCTTGGGATTGGGCGGGGTAGCTGGCCCCGCGGGAGGTGGGAAGCCGGGTTGTGATGGGTTACGAACCTGGTACACTGGTGAAGCTACCGTCGGATCATCGGTATGAAAGTCGTTGACCGGTCCATCGGATTCGACTGCTGCTCCACAGCGGGGACATATTGTATTGCCAGGAGCTAATTGAAAACCACATTGACCACAGAAAACCATGAAGTGCTCCTACTCTTTTTTCTTTTTGCGCCGCTCCACCTGTCTCTGAGGTATCGCTGTGTTCTCATCGGATAGAAGGGAGGGCGTATGCGCATAAAGAGCGACGTTGATGACATCGTCCATATGTTCAACCATCACAAAACGCAATTTGCGCGTAATCTCTTGCGGTACGTCGTCCAGATCTTTCAGATTGCGTTTTGGTAGAATGAACGTTTTAATGCCTGCCCGATGGGCCGCCAACACTTTTTCCTTAACGCCGCCCACAGGCAGGACGCGCCCGCGCAGGGTAATCTCTCCCGTCATCGCCACATCCCTTCTGGCTGCTCGCCCGGTGAGGGCAGAAATTAAGGCTGTTGCCATCGTAATGCCTGCCGATGGGCCATCCTTTGGAATGGAACCCGCTGGCAAGTGCAGGTGAATATCGTATTTCTCATAGAAACGATTCTCCAACCCGAATTGTTGCGCCCGCGAACGAGAATAGGAGAGAGCGGCCTGGGCAGATTCTTTCATAACGTCGCCGAGTTGACCGGTCAGCGTCAGATGTCCGCGCCCTTCCATCAACGTTGCCTCAACGGTCATGAGATCTCCCCCGGCATTGGTCCATGCTACGCCAGTGGCTACCCCTGCCTCGTCGTGCTCTTCCGCCATCCCATAGTAGTATCGCTGAGGGCCGAGATAGGTAGGAATCTTTTCTGCCGTGACCGACGTTTTCGTGCGCCGCCCCTCGGCCACCTTGCGGGCAACTTTGCGCATGATCGAGGCTATTTCGCGCTCCAGGTTGCGTACTCCTGCCTCGTAGGTATACTCGCGAATGATGCGACGTACGGCGTCTTCGTGCAAATCGACGCGTGAAGCTTTCAAGCCATGCTCACTCATCTGGCGAGGGATCAGGAAGTTGCGTGCAATATGCATTTTTTCTTCCTCTGTATAGCCAGGCAGCTCGATCACTTCCAGACGATCTCGCAACGCGCTGGGGATAGGGTGCAAGACATTCGCGGTCGTGAGAAAAATCACCTGCGAAAGGTCGTAGGGCACTTCTAAGTAGTGGTCGGAGAAGGCACTATTCTGTTCTGGGTCCAGCACTTCTAGCAGCGCAGCCGAAGGATCGCCGCGAAAATCTGCCCCTATTTTATCGATTTCGTCCAGCACAAACAGGGGATTGACGGTGCCCGCCGTTTTCATGGTCTGGATAATTCTGCCTGGTAACGCGCCAATGTAGGTGCGGCGATGCCCGCGAATCTCGGCTTCGTCGTGGATGCCGCCGAGCGAGAGGCGCACAAACTTGCGATTCAACGCCTGGGCAATCGAACGACCAAGCGATGTTTTCCCGACACCAGGAGGGCCGACAAAGCACAGGATCGGGCTACGCATGTTGTTGGAGAGTTTGCGCACGGCGATATACTCCAGAATGCGCTCTTTCACTTTGTGCAGCCCGTAATGATTCTCTTCTAGAATAGTTGCCGCTGTTTTGATATCCAACTGGTCAACCGAAGCCTTATTCCAGGGGATGCTCACCAGCCAGTCCAGATAGGTACGGATAATGCCGCCATCGGGAGCCATTGAGGGCATGGAGAGCAAGCGATCCAGCTCTTTATTGGCGCGGAGCTTGACCTCTTCGGGCATGCCGCTGGCCTGGATTTTCTCGCGTAACTCCGCGCTTTCGCGAATGGTAGGATCGCCCTCGCTGAGTTCGCGCTGAATGGCTTTAAGCTGTTCGCGCAGAAAGTATTCGCGCTGATTCTTATCAACTTCCTGCTGCACCTGGCTGTGAATCTGGTTCTCCAGCTCCAGGATGTCCAGTTCTTTAGAAAGGAGAATATTTACCCGCTGTAATCGCTCTTCGACATTGAAAGCTTCCAGGATATTCTGACGAATGGGAATGGGGACTTCGAGCGAAGAGGCAATGAAGTCGGCCATTGCTCCTGGTTGATCGATATTCATGGCCGCGATATAAATATCTTCGCTCAGCACGCTGTTCAGCTTGACGCATTTTTCAAATAACGTCAACACGGCCCGCCGCAAAGCTTCAAGGGCCAGTGTCGGTTCTATCTCTTCTGGTATGACTTCTGTCTGGACGCGTGAGTAGGGGAGGCATTGTGTATTGCCGATACGCCGCAGACGGCGTTTGCCACGAATCAGGACGCTCAAGGTTCCATCAGGCAATTTGAGGACACGATCAACAAACCCTTCTACTCCTACCTCATAAACGTCTTCGGGGCCAGGGTCTTCTGTCGATTCATTCAATTGTGTGACCGCAAACAGGAGATGATCTTTGCTAATAGCTTCTTCAATGGCCTTAATGGACTGGTCGCGTCCTACCAGCAGCGATACCGCGACGTTGGGGAGCAAGACGGTGTTACGCACAGGCAAAAGGGGGAGATCCTGGATCTCTTTTGCCTGCTCCTGTGACACATCAAGATCATCATGGATAAGAGTATTGTCGTCGATAAGCTGCTCTGGAGTAGCAACCTGGATGGCTTTCTCCATAGATAAGTTGTTGCCCTCTCAATAAAAAATGGGTAGTTTTATATATTGTGCTTCATTATAGCGTACCTGCGGTAGTGAAGCAATGAGATATCTGAATATCCGCTTGTATGTACTATAAACGTTTTCGCAATAAAAATGGACATATTTTCAATTGAAAAGGACAAGCAATCTTCTTTCTTCGTCTGAAAGTACTAGCCTGGTATTTCTCGGTACCGGGTAGATCTCGGCACGCTCCCATAATGGGCCGGTAACACTGGTGCCGCTGCCTATCAGCACACCTCGTTCGCGCAGAGCGTTGAGCAACTCGTGAGCGTTGAAGAGATAGATCGACGCGATGATCCAGGGGTTGGCGATGGCGGGAGAAGAATTCGTCGGTCCAGCAAGCACGAGGTAATAGTCGGGCAGGGCATCTTGTTTGATGTTCAGTTGCCCATCCTGTTTGGGATGCCATTGAATATCCACCGTTTGCCCTGCGAGGGGGCCGTGAGTGAATCTGCCATCAAATCCTCTATGTTTACCCCCGTCTTCAAGCGCAATTTTGAAGATCGCTGAAGCAATGTACTCTCCAACGTTGCCAACCTGGGCCGGGCGTCCTATCAGGATGGCCATTTTCTGGTCAATCGTGTTGCGCGATTTTATCAGGCTTGCCAGCCAGGAAAGATCATCCATCCTGCTCTATCCCCCTTACTTTTAAAATGATCCGACAGAGCACTATAAAGCTCGTGCCCGTACCAGCAGTAGCGAAGGAACTTGCTGATTGCCCGGCTCTTGCTCGGCCCGTTTGCCTGTTGCCAGCGGCTCCAGCATGCGCTCAAGCGCAAAGTTGGCAGCGGCCAGCGTATTGAGATAGGTGCTGAGCATACGATGATGATCTCCCACGCGACCGCGTACTCCATTAGGATTAGACGATGTCCAGAGCTGTTCGTCAAAATAGTCGCCGACAACTCGCTGGACGGTGCCATTCTCCACCGTAATCCAATGTGCATGAGGTGTTTGAAAACAGGGATGTGTAATGGCAAAGACGAACCAGCCTCCGGGCTTGAGGATGCGCCGGGCTGTCTGAAAAGCGGCCTGAATATCGGTAATATTCATCAACGCCATGATGCAGATTGCCCCATCAAAGCTCTGATCCACTAAAGGTCCGCCGTTCTGGGCGTCGCCATGCAGATAAACAACCCCCAAGGGCTGCTCTGCCTCATGTTGCTGTGCCATTGCCAGCAAGTTGTCCGCCAGATCGATCCCTGTGACTCGCGCTCCTCGCTGAGCCAACTCGCGCGCGATCCATCCCTGTCCACAGGCAAGATCACAAATCTCCTGTCCCCGAACCTCTCCGACCATCGCTAAAACATTGGGCAGGATCACTTCGCGATAAAGGGGATTATCGCGTAGATACTGATCGTACCACTCTGCAATATCATTGTAGGTTGTGCTCATGGCTCTTGTCCTTCCGTGTGCTGTGATGACATGTAGTGTACATTACGCGTGCTGGTTGGCGCAATGAGAGCAAGCGGCGAAATGTTCCTTGTTTTCATCGATGTATACACGGTGTTGACAGGTTTTCTTGATAGGATGCATGTTGTGAAAGAAAAAAACAGGACTTGGGAAGGGGATGAATCGAGCCTCTAGACGGATTTCAGGCAAAGCGGAAGAGGATATACTTCTTTTGTGATTTCAATCAGAGCAAAGAAAGGAAAATGTTATGCTGACAAATGACGATCAGATGCAGGAATATTCCAGGGGCTCTCAGTTCCTGGTCGCGTGTGGGGCAATTGGCCCAATCCTCTTCATCCTGGTGTTCCTGGTCG
>DASTZT010000767.1:0-4626 GCA_035764225.1 Ktedonobacteraceae bacterium | reverse complement strand
TTTTTTACTGGCTATGCGTGCTCCCCGTTCCCGATGCGTGTAACATGCGGCGAGCTGCGACGGCAACGGGATCGACGCCCAGCATGGCGAGACAATCGCGGGTGGCGCAACCTTCTGGCGTGCCAAGTTCGTGATCGCGATAGAAACAAGGCATGCAGGGAAGATCAAGGCGTACAACACTGGCTTTTCGGCTACTATCATCCCCGGTATATGGTCCCCAGGCTTTGTGGTTCGTCAGCCCGAAGATCGCCACTGTGGGAGTTCCTACGGCAGCTGCCAGATGCATCAAGGACGAGTCATTGCCCACAAACAGGTCAACCAGTTCCAGGACAGCCGCTGCGACTTTGATGCTGCCCTTGCCCGCCAGGCTGCGTACGGGCATTTCTGACTGCATCAGCGCCATAATTTGTTGGTGCAGTGCCGTCTCTTCAGGGCCGCCCAGCAGCAGCAACTGGCCTCCCACATCGTGGTAAAGCGTATCAGCCAGATTGGCGAACTTCTCAGGAGACCAGCGCCGCGCCGTGCTATAGCCGCCGCTACCAGGATGGAAGGCGATCAGCGGGCGTTGGATGCTCTCTGGCAACTCTTCCCCGTAGACCAGGGCACGGGCTTTTGCGCGTTCCTCGTCACTCAGAGGAACAAACAGATGTCTGTCTTTGATCGTCGCTCCAACGGCTTCCACGACAGCCATATTATACTCGGCCTCGTGCATGGCTCCAAAGCCATCATCTTTGACCCGCACATTAAGGAACCAGCCGTGCCCATTGTCCAGCCCGACGCGCCATTTTGCTCCCGTTGCGCGCATCAGGGCCTGGTGCTTCAAGCGGCCAAAGGGGAGGGTAAGGTGATGAAGCAGCAACACGGCGTCGTAGTGGCCTTCACGCAAGGTATTCCAGAGCAGCGCGAGGCGGAGCAGTTTCGTCGGATGAATAATCATCTGTTGCGGGTAATCAAAGAGATATTTGTCCAGCACAATCACATGATCGATCACATTCCAGCCATTGAGCAAGCCAGCCGAGTCGGGTGTGACCAGCAGGTCAATTCGCGCATGGGGATAGCTCTCGCGTAGCGCGCGCAAAGCAGGCGTAGCCAGCAGTAAATCTCCGATGCCAGCTAGCTTGACTACGAGTATATGCGCGTCTAATGGTAGCGTAATATGTTGTGTATGCATCATCGTTACAGTTACTGGTCCGGCGACCAGCGATAAAATTTTGTTTTCGTATAGTCAGAGAATCCAATGCGTCGATAGATATTGACGGCCATTTTTGATGGTGCCAGAACTGCTATGCGATATCCCAATTTCTGGGCTGCGTGAAGCGCGTGCAGCGTCATCGCGGTACCCAACCCCTGCTTTCTCGCCTGGGGAATCGTCGCAACGCCATAGATGCCTGCAATGCCCGCGTGCAAGAGCAGCGAGGCGATGGCGACGGGGTGATCTTGCTGCCAGCCGATGTAGTGATGCCAGGGCATAGCATCACCAAACCCCAGCGTAGCATAAGCACTATAGTAGAACTGCCCTATTTCCTGTGAGGTTTCGAAGCCCTGAATAGTCACTGTGCGCCATAGCTGCAACGCCTCGACATTCTCGACCTCCTTAATGGCGAAGTCGGAAGGGACAGCGATATCATCGTTCATCTTTTGAATATCCAGCACCATTCCGATGTCAGTGCTTCTAAGAATCAGGCCGTGAGCCTCTAAATAGCTATCCAGGTCGGCTGGTTGCGCTAGAGGTGTCACGGGCCAACCGATGCTAACGTTGCGAGCGCGAAAGTAATCGAGGGTTTCCGCGATGCTGGCGTGAATGTATGCTCTATTGTTGCTGGTAATGTTTGTTCGCAGGACGCCATTGAAGCCGACCTTACCCGTGAAAAAGCGCAGTATGCCAGCGTTTTCGCAAATTTCTCCTCCTGGCAAGCTGCGTGCCATGCAGGCCATCTCTTCGGCAAAATTGGCCTCGATTGCCTCTGGCAAGGCAGGATCGGCCAGATGATCTATAATCTTACTCACTCGCCCTCCTGATTAGCTGGCTGCAATGCGTCCTTCTGCAAGATATCCCGCACCGTGCTAAAGACGCGATTAGGCGTGATGTCTTTCATGCATTGTGTCGTATAGAAACGGCAGTCGGCTGGGCCTTTTGTAAAGTAGCATGGGCTGCACCAGATATCGCTACGTAGAATGGTCGCGTGGGGGCTAACGGGACCGCTTAAGGCGGGATCGGTAGGGCCATGAATAGCAAGCACGGGCGTACCCACGGCACCCGCGATATGCATTGGCCCGCTATCGCCACTAATGAGCAGATTTGAGCGTTGCAGCAATGCGGCAAGCTGTGTCAGACTCGTTTTACCTGCGAGATTGAGCGGATGGGTATGGAGTCGTCGTGTGACATCCTCAATCAACGGCAGATCGTTGGGCGCGCCGGTCAGCACAACGTTGGCCTCAAGCTCTGTGATAAGGCGGTCGATCAGCGTGGCCCAGTATGGAATGGGCCAGCGTTTCGATTGTCCGTTGTTCGAACTGACGTGACAGGCAATCAGGGCTTTGCCTGGCTGCATCCCTTCTTTGAGCAACAGCGCCTCGACCTCCTGACGCGCCTGGGGAGCAACATAAAGCCGTGGAGAGCGGTCACCGGGTTGGATCGTCGCTCCCGCTGCCTGGGCCAGTTGCAAGCAATAATCGACTTCGTGGAGATGATCGTGCGGGTTCCAATGCCGTCCGGGGACGTTATCGGTCATAAAGCCGGGATAGCCTTCGCGCCCAAAGCCCAGGCGTCTCTTTGCGCCGCTAGCCACCGCCATAATAGCCGCCCACGGCCCAAAAACGCTCACCGCCAGATCATACTGGCGCGTGTGCAGGCGTCGCAAAAGCTTTTTCGCCGCACGCCAGTTTTGGAGCTGGAGCAACGCTTTGGGGCGTCGCCAGATATTGGGATCGTAGGCGATGATCTCGCTCAAATCGGGGTCGGCTGTAACCACTTGTGCGCTCGAAGGGATCGCCAGCAGATCGATCTCCGCGTCGGGATAGGTACGTTTTAGCAGGCGTACGACGGGAAGCGATAAGACAAGATCGCCAATCAGATCGAGACGAATCACAAGGATGCGTCTGGGATGGAACGTCTGTGGCGTCAATTTCGGCTGTTTTTGCGTCAGCCTGCTGAGCCAGAGGAGCAAGCCGATGATGCTCAGCAAGCCATAGATGACCGTGAGCAGGATGCGTTTGCTGGTATGGACGCCGATATTGCGTAGCTTGCGCCGCGAATCTGGTTGTGTCGGGTAGCCGTACTCGTCTCTCTGCTGCGGTTGCGCGGTGTGTGCCATCTAATTTGTCATTCCTTCCCTATCGTGCATTATAGGGAGTGTGCGGGAAAGATGCAAGCTTTGGATCAATGTTGGCAGTGTTATGTCATTTGACCTGAACTGCCGGGGCAATTTGATCGATGCGGTTGGTCCAGAGGCCACCAGTATAGCCTGACGATAGGCGCTTCAGATCTTCAGGAGCATCAAAGCCGCTGGAAAACTCCTCGGTTCCATTGCCTTTGACCAGGATCACACGCGTGTCGTTAGTATCCATGCGGTCAAGAAAACGATTGGGCCAGCCCCAGAGCCAGGGCGCAATCTGGTCGGGAATATGCAGCTCTACATGGCGGCACGCTGCTGGCACATAACCGCTCCACCCTAGCGCGATATACTGAAGCACACAATTCTGAATGATAGCTCTTGACATAACCCGTATCTGAGGGAGGATCTGATGCAGCGTGTCAATTGGTTTGTCTCCGCCGCCCACCGTTAAGAGATTTTGACGATTTGCTGGTAATGTTGCGAGCACGCGAGCAAGTTGACGGCCTTCTGCGGGATCATTACTTTTCACGTCAATAAAGAGTTGCTGCTCAGGAAAATCGCTCAATACTTCGTCAAGCGAGGGCATCAAGCCGATGCCTTTGCCGCGAAACGGAAACGTTTTTCCCCCATCGGCGGTATAGCCGTAGCCAATATCGAGCTGCTTCAGTTGTGCTAACGTATAATTGCTGACCGGCCCTTTCCCGTTGGTGCGGCAATCGAGCGTCCCTTCATGGAAGACGACGAACTGTCCATCGCTGGTCGGTTGGATATCAAATTCGACGATAGCCGCTCCAAGCTGAAATGCGGCTTTGATCGAGGCAATCGTATTTTCAAGATAGCTGTTCTTAGGAGGGAAAATACGCGCGGCGGTACATGTCTGGTTTGTCAAGCCTTCCGTGTGATATGGTTGGGCAAGGCCGCCATTGGCAAAGAGAAATGGCTTCCCTGCACGCGCTTTTACAAAGAGCGGTCCATTATTTAAGAAGATATAGCTTGCTATTATGGCGAGACAACCCAGGATAATCAGGGATTTCCGCCATTTCTTTTTGGTGGTATTGATTTTTTTCATGCTGGACGCTTACCTTCTCTTATGTCTGGTCGTGTTGTTGACCGGTTATATAATTTTTTTAACGTTTCTAAGCCCTGAAGGTAAGTGGTAAATTGGGGAGAAACAAGATCTCGTGATCTAATGGTTGGCCATGCGGCGAGTGCGTTGCGTCACCGAAGCTCGCAAATGTAGGACATGGCTGGCTTGTCGTTGAGAGTGAGTTCACCGACGGCGACGAATCCG
>DASTZT010000766.1:0-4319 GCA_035764225.1 Ktedonobacteraceae bacterium | reverse complement strand
TCTGGTGGCCGAGCTGTTCTTGCAGTTGCAGCCGATGCGCAAACTGATGGGCAATACGAGCAAATTTCGAGAGGCCCAGAACTTTGCCCCTGGTAATATAGCCAATGGCGACATCGCACCAAAATGGGATCAGGTGGTGCTCACACATCGACCAGACACGGATACCCGAAACGCAGACCATCTGGTCTGTGGAGATGGAATCGAAGCAGGTCTCGGTTGTTCCCGGATCATATTCGAGAAACTCGCGCCACCAATCGGCCCAACGGCGCGGGGTGTCGCGTAGCCCATCGCGATCAGGATCTTCTCCCAACGCCACCAGCAACTCGCGCCCTAATTCGAGAAGCCTGATATAATCGACCTGCCTGGGGAGTAATTCAAGCTCTGTAATGGGCTTATGATGCCCATTCATCCCATTGTTCCGTGCTTTGTCCTGATACATTACCATAACTTCTGTCCCTCGCTTTGTCGTAGTGCTTGCGCTTATACCCCGCGCTTGTTGCCCCATAAGAGGGCGTGCATTTGTGGTAGGATCGTAACTTTGTACCAGCGGTCCTCGGTCACACGCTGAATTAACCAATCCATCCGCTGCAAAATGCCCTGAATGTCAATTTCCTGGGCCAGGTGCGGCGGCGTGTGGTTTCCCGCTTGCAAGTAAAGGGGAATGGTGGGATACCGCTCCGCGACGTACCTGGCATACGCATAATCCTCCTCATCAAAAACCACCACCTTCAAACATACTTGCACCCTCCTATCACCCTGACCTGCGTAAGCGACGCAGCGGTCCAGCCGATCCCAACGCGTGATCTGCTTGCTGCTGGGTGGCTTGGGCGATAGCGTGAGATAGTCCAGGCGCTCAAACCAGGACTGCGCCACGCTCCCCTGCGTCTCCAGCGCGAAGGTATAGCCAGCCTCGTGACCGAGGTCAATCAGCTCCCCAAGCGGCTGAATAGCGGGATTGCCACCGGATAGCGTAACGAGAATGGGCTGATCGCCGGAAAGTCTCCGCACCTCGTCCATAATCGCCTCTGCGGTCATCGGCGTCCACTCAGATTTGTGTTCTGGCAAAACGGCATAGAGGGTGTCACACCAGCTGCAGCGATACTCACAGCCACCAGTACGCACAAAAACTGTGGGTTTGCCAATCAGTGCGCCCTCACCTTGAATCGTGATCCCAAAGGCTTCTACGACCATAATCGTGCGCACGCGCTGTTGCGTCTTCCGCACCTCCAAGCTCTGCACCATGTTCTATATCTCCTCTCGCTCAGCGCGTGTAATCTCGACGCAGCCCTTGTCCGTTTCCCATAAGCGTATGCGGTAGAGCAGCTCCTCTGGGATGCCTCCTACGACCAGGGCGTCCCAGATCCAATGCACCAGATTTTCGGCGGTGGTGCGGATGCCAGTGAGGGCGTTGAGGTCGTTGTGATCCATGCCGCCTTTCTCGATAGGGCCAGCGTTAGCGCCTCTGGGAACGGAGTCGGAAAGCTCGTCGATGATCGTCGTGCTGACAATGCGTTTGAGATCATCGAAGTCCATCACCATCCCATCATCAGATTGCCCCGGAGCCTCTCTAATGGGTCCGCGTAAGGAAACCTGCAAGCGATACGAGTGACCATGCGGACGCCTGCACTTGCCCTTATGATCAGGGAGATGATGAGACGCTTCAAATGTAAATTCGCGTGTAACAATAGCAAATTTTGTCATCGACTTCCTCAACTTCCTCGCATTGTCTTCCTAGAAATGCTAGCGCAAACGATCCAGCTCTATCGTCCCGTTCTTTACGTTTCCGCTTGACCGGCAACATGTAGGTATTTTTCAGGATCATCGGCATACTCGGTAGGATCGGGCACGCCTGCAAGCTTGAATGACTCGTACCTTTCAACACACGTTCCGCACTTCCCGCAGTGTTTGTCGTTAAATCCGTTATTGCCCCCTTCGTAGCAGCTCCATGTCAGCTCGAAGGGTACGCCCAAACTGGCTCCCAGACGAGCGATCTGGGCTTTGGTGAAGTACATGAAGGGCGATTCTACTTTGATACGCTGGGAATTCATAGAGACGGCCAACATCTCGTTAAAGGCGTCAACGAAGACTTTACGGCAATCAGGGTACTGGGCGTAATCACCCTGGTGGGCGGCGTAAGCAACGACGCTCGCATTTTCTCCCCACGCAAGGGTGGCGGCCTGGAGCAGCATATTCGGGTTCCGATATGGGACGACGGTGGCCTTCATGCTGTCATCGGTGTAGTGTCCATGCGGCATGGCGCGGTTGGGATTGATCAGCACGGAATCCGCATCGGTTAAGAGTCGCGCAATGGGAAGCTCGATAACCACATGCTGGATGTTCAGCTTATGCGTTCCCACACTATATTTATCGCGCAATTGCGAGATATACTTCTCGGCATAGGTCAATTCTTTGACGTGGCGCTGCCCATAGTTGAACGAGAGCAGGTGCAGGTGAAAGCCTGCCGCGGCATAGTAATGCGCCAGCACGCAACTGTCCATACCGCCGCTCACAATTAATACGGCCACATTCTCAGGTTTCGTGGACATTGTTCCCTCCTGTCACATTTACAAGCCAGATGATGACAGATAGCGCCGGAACTCCGGGCGTGGCCCCGTATAACCAGGCTGCTCATGCTCAGCAAAAATGATCGTTTTGATATTCCCCCGCACCGAAAAATCGCCAACAACACGCATCCAGCGCGGATTCATCATGGCTACCAGATCGTTGAGGATCACATTTACCGATGACTCGTGGCTGATCTGGCGATTACGGTAGCTGTTGATGTAGAGCTTGAGGCTCTTCAACTCCATCACATACTGGTCCGGGACATAATCAATGACGATGGTCGCGAAATCAGGAAACCCTGAACGCGGGCAGAGACAGGTGAACTCCGGGATCTCCAGATGATCGACGTAGTTCCGCTCTGGATGAGGATTGGGCCAGGGTTCTAATCGATTAGCCTCAATTTCATGCAAACCGTATTTCCCCTTAACCCGTGATTGATCTTCCATATAATTCCTGCTTTCTTGTTGTGTCTAAAGCATACTCAGTGATTGCACTTCCATCTAGATCCATCTCAGTAGCGTTCCTACGAACTCACCTCCACTTCACATACTAACCATACCATGAGTTGCTCTTCTTTGGTCGCTTCTATACCTTGACCATAGAACATACTCTTGAGTCGTTTTATGGCTATAGCATACGTTTTTTGTTCGCAGGTCCAACAAATTAGCGACGCCCGATAAGCATGAGGCTCCTGTCAGTAGTTTGCGCTCGCATAAACTCACTACTGTCCTGGGGAAGTTCTTTTGGGACAACTTGTGTAGCCTGATCCACAGCATCTATCATCCCACTTACTCGTTCGCCTGGGCTAGATAGACAGCTATCACGCTGACGTTATCCGCCCCGCCTTCACTGAGAGCTGCCTGTACCAGCGCCGTGCTGATTTGTGAAGGGTGAGACAACGATGAACCGATAATTTTGCTCATATTCTCATCCCGCACCATTTCCCACAAACCATCGGAGCAGAGCAGCAGCAGATCACCCGCTTGCAATGCTACCACAAAGGTATCCACCTCCACTGTCGCTCGCTCACCCAGACAGCGATAGACCTGATTGCGCCTGGGATGCGTGTATATCTCATCTCGCGAAATCGCTCCACTCTCGACCATGCGTGCTACCAGAGAATGATCGCGTGTGATGGCCTGTAAGCCATCCGTCGCCCGATAGAGATACGTTCGACTATCGCCAACATTCACAACATAGGCCGTCTTATGCACCACCAGCGCAGCCGTCAGGGTGGTTCCCATCATCTCTTCCTGCTCGCGATTGCGGCGATAAATGGCGAGATTGGCGCGATGGACTCCGTCTTTCAAGAGATCTAAGAAGTTTTCTTCATCGTCCCCGCCATGTAAAAGCGCGGGTACCAGAATATCGCTCATCACCTGAATCGCCAGCTTACTCGCCTCTTGCCCATGCGCATGCCCTCCCATGCCATCGGCCACCGCAAACAGCCCCACTTCTTCCGGTCCCGCATCGGTAACGCGTGTCCCCTGAACCGCACACAGATTATCCTCGTTTGGAGCGTTTTTACGCAACAGCCCCGCATCCAGGCCAACGCTCACCACTAGATGGGTTGCTCCATCGCACGATGTTTCCTCAGGAGGCAGGACCGCGCGGATCGCCGGTAACGTTGGCTCATCCAGCTCACTGTAGACTGACCGCTCTTCTTCTGGCTCATCCTCTTCTTCCAGCTCATCATCCCACATTTCTGCTTGCTCCGGCACGGTTTCCTGCTCGCATATATCATCCTGGGTGTC
>DASTZT010000765.1:0-4776 GCA_035764225.1 Ktedonobacteraceae bacterium | reverse complement strand
ACGACACTTCTCAAGTTCTGGTCTGAGATCACGTATTCGTGTTTGCATGGCCGCTAGCAATGCTCTTCTCGATATCATATGGGAGAGCGCTTCTGCATCAAGAAGCGTCTTGATATGCTTTTCCATATCATCTAACACTTTAAGAGCATTTCTGTGTTGCTCAGAGGAGAAACCTGTCCTCAGGTTCAGGGAATCGCGCATCGTTTTCACTTTATCGATATAATCTGGTAAGCTCCTGTTGAACTCCTCAAGTAATGACAATGGCTGCTTTTCCTCTGCCTGGTCTGTTTCTTGCGAAGGGATATTGTCAACCTGCTGTGGTTGTTCTGGAACGGCAATGGGTTCCTCCTTTTTAGCCGACCATGCTTCTATTTCCAGGTTGGCTAGCACCTCAAAGGCGAAGGCGCTTGCTCGTTTTGCGGCCACAAGCTGAAATTGCTGATTGCCTGGTTCACTTTTATCATCAATGAGATCGGAGATGCCACGAATGATAAGCGCGTCAATCTCCTGGTAAAGACGAGCTGATTCGAGAAAGCCGAAGCCTTCCATCTCAACTGCTATTGCATCGTTGAAGTGAGAACGGAGGAGCTGTAGCACGGCTGCTTTAGTTGAGGCAACAACTTGATTGCCTGAGGCGATAGGCGCGACAATGACGTTGGGGGTCTCGCTGGGATTAGCAAAATGCTCTGTTAGCCGCCGTAACCAATCTTTTTTTCTTGATACTGCTACGGCTCTTTGCTGGATACGGCGCGTTGGGGAATAGGCTTGCGGTCTGCTCTGAAAAAATGGATCTGATTTTCCACCTTCATAGTTATACACCTTTGATGCTACTACAACATCACCGATTTTGACATCTTTCACACCGCCTGCTATGCCAACAAAAACAACGACTATTGGTTTAAACCGTTCAATAATAAGAATGGTCTCCCTTGCTGCTTGCGTTGTCCCTGCTCCCGTTTCTACTATTATCACATCCCATTTTCGGTTATTAGCAGAGAACTCCCCTCTCTCGCATGCTGTCTCTGGGATCGTTTTCTCTTCTCGAAGATTCGTCAGATGGGCGCAAACTGCCTGATACTCAACTGGAATGGCCGTAAAGATAGCCGCTCGATACGATGTGTGATCGCCATCGGACATATTGATCTCCTTAGAGACACCTGGCACGGACTTTTAGGAGGTGTATTTTTAATGTGGTGGACGAGCTAATAAGCACTCGCTACGATGTTCGCTTTTATATTTACTCGTCTCCAGCTCCTTTTGATAGGGAAGTGAAAATGGAGTTAGCTATTAGCTCGTGTTACTACGTACATATGTTCTAAGAAGCAATATTTTCATTTTTAAGTGGTACAATCATACAGATAGGAACTACTACTTATAAAGACGCATTTAGTCTGTTTTTCTATAAAATCGTATAAAGATCTTTGTCAATGGCTATTTCCGTAAAAATAATGATAAATTGTTGCATAAGCGGCATTTCGGCTATTCAATAAAAGGCTCGCTTTGTTGGAGGTGGTGACGAACTTATTACGGTTCTGCTTATTGAGGTGTGATTCCAATAAAGTTCCAATAAAAGGCTGCTACACTTCTGAAGGAGCTTCTCCTACAAAAGGATTTGTAGGAAAACATGTGCCATATTCTGCCTGAAGGATCAGCATTTATGAATGCAGTTACCACCTATGACAAAAACGGTCAATGGTTATGCCTTTGCCACCGACGCAACTTGCTTACCACTAAGGGAAGTAGCGGCTCTCTCTACGGGATATTTGATGATCTGCAATGCGCTGAGCGAGCTATCGAGGAACTACAGTGCGCTGGCTATGACGTTGGCAACATCCATCTCATAGAAAGCCAGCAGCTCTCTGTGAACGGTTGCCAGCTACGGAACTACTTTTTCCCCTTGTCTGGGAATAGCATGTTTTGTGATATCTATCTCCAGGCAGCTCAACGCGGCTACCATATTCTGACGGTAGATTTGCTCAGAGCCGAGCAAGTGGAGCATGTGCGTAATCTGCTCGCTCCCTATCATGCGCGTTTGATCAAATATGTTGGGTATGCAGAGAATTCCTGACTGTCCTTCTTTTTCCAATCTCTTTCCAATCTGTGTGCAGTAACGTAGAATTAAAGACATCTGTTGATGCTCAGGAAATTTAAGAGGGAGAGGGCCGATGCATATCCTTGTGGTGGAAGATGAGCAGCGCCTGGCCTTTTTGTTGCGTCGCGTCCTGCTGGAAGAGCGGCATACGGTCGATCTTGCCTACGATGGTTCCTCCGGTCTTGATCTGGCGCTCAGTGATACCTATGATGCGCTGGTGCTTGATGTGATGCTGCCGGGCCTGGATGGGCTTGAGATCTGCCGCCAGATGCGGGCCGAGCATATTATGACCCCGGTGCTAATGCTGACGGCGCGTGGCGCTATCGAAGATCGAGTGACCGGCCTCAACGTGGGGGCCGATGATTACCTGACCAAGCCTTTTGCGATGGAGGAGCTGCTGGCCCGCATCAATGCGCTGTTACGTCGGCGAGACCGCCGCTTTGAAGAGAACCATCAGCTCTCGATTGGCGACCTCACGCTTGACCTGGTGCGCCACGAGGCTCGCCGCGCCGGTCGCCCTATCGAATTGACTGCTAAAGAGTTTGCCCTGCTGGAATATCTGATGCGCCATCCAGGTCAGGCTTTGACGCGTACACAGATCGTTGACTCTGTCTGGCGCTATGATCTGGAGGCGCTTTCCAACGTGGTCGATATTTACATTCACTATCTGCGAGACAAGGTTGATCGAGGCTTCTCTCACGCGTTAATTAAAACAGTGCGTGGTGTGGGTTATAAGATCGAGGCGTAAAAGCGGAAATGAGCGGCGCTCTTAAGGAGGATATGGGATGTATAGGAGACTCTCTCACTGGTGGCCCCCCTTTGCGAGGGGAAGTCGTCGCTCGCAGGAGCCAGGGGCGGCCCTGTTTCAGGGACTCCGCATCCATCTGACGCTGTGGTATTGTGGAGTGTTGGGAGCAGCTCTGATCTTATTCGGCATTGCCCTCTATCTTGGCACGCAATACTTTCTGCTGACCCCCATTGAGAACGATGTTGCCGATCATGCTCACGAGCATGTAGAGCAATGGCTGCGCTTCTCGCCAGATCGTGCCTGTCCGTTGCGCCCATTTGGTCCTTCCTTTGGTCAGGATTTTGGTCCATCGGAGATGGTGATTTGCTTTGATCGTAGTGGTATGCTGCCCTTAGGCGAAAATACCACCGGACTGCCATCCGCTTTTCTCTCCAACAGTGTAGCAGTAGCAGCTTTGCAGCAAGGCGAGCCAGTTGGCGATGTGGTTGATGGGGGAACGGAATTTGGCAAGATTTATCGCTATGCCATCGTGGTGCAAGATTCTGAAAGTGGAGAGCCATTAGGCGTCGTCGTGGCTGGTGAATCGGTTCAGGTCCAGGAGAATGTGCTCTCACTCTTGATGTTGCTGTTGCTTTCCATCGGGGGGGTGGCATTGCTGGGAGCGGGATTGGGCGGACTGTTTCTTGCTAATCGGGCGCTTGCTCCAGCGCGTTTAGCCTGGACCAACCAGCAACGTTTCATCGCCGATGCCGCGCATGAGTTGCGTACACCGTTGACCTTATTGCGCGCTGATGCTGAAGTGCTCTTGCGCCATCGTGGACTCCTGGCTACGGAAGATGCCACTTTGTTGGAAGATATTGTCGCGGAAACGAGCCACATGACGACTCTGGCCAATAATATGCTCACGCTGGCCCGACTCGATAGTCGCCCTTCTCATCAGGAGCACGAGGTCGTGAATCTGACTGAGATCGCCCATGCTGGCGTGCGGCGTATTCAGGCTCTGACGGACCAGAGGAACATCTCCATTCAGGAAGAGGCCGAGGAGGCGGTGCTGGTGATTGGCGATCCACCGTTGCTAGAGCAAGCTGTATTGGCGCTGCTGGACAACGCTATTAAATATAACCGTCAGGGTGGACAGATTATTTTGCGTACGACGCTGAGAGAGAATCAGGCGTTACTAGAAGTGTGTGATACGGGGATAGGGATCGCAACCGAGCACCTGCCCCATCTGGGAGAACGCTTCTATCGCGTAGACAAAGCTCGCTCCCGCGAATCCGGGGGGACAGGGCTTGGCCTCTCCATTGCGCAACGGATCATCACGGCTCATGGCGGACAACTTACGCTCTCCAGCGTCTTCGGTCAGGGCACGACCGTTACGCTCGCGCTCCCATTGGCATATGCCACCATAGCCGATGGCGAGAAAGTTTTTCCTCTAATAATCGTGCCTCTGCCAGAACAGAAAATGTAAACGGTCCCTTTGCCTCTTGCTGCTAGCCTCCTGGTAAGATTGAAAATTTCTCGTGTGTTGGACGCACTCCATCCCCAAAGGTGCTTTCCTCGACAATTCGCAATTTTATTGCTATATTGTACGTAGGAACCGTCAAGTAATCCACTACATGGGCCACAACCAGAAAATAATGTTAACCAAAAAGTCCAGATAAAGCCTTTTCTTATACTCTGGGTCATCTAGGCATAGAGGACAACATGATGCAAAAAATGAGCAAATACTCTTTTAGTAGCTATTTGCGGCAGGAACGCCTTCGTCGTAACTGGTCGCAGAAAGAGGTTGCTGAGTGGCTTGGGACCACAATTAATACTGTCAGCCGCTGGGAGCTGGGTCAGACCACACCTAGTCTCTATTTCCGAGCCAAACTCCGTGAACTCTTTGGGGAACAGCCGTACGAAGTTGAACAGATAAGCAGAGATGCTCAACCCA
>DASTZT010000764.1:0-7648 GCA_035764225.1 Ktedonobacteraceae bacterium | reverse complement strand
ATCGTGATTCACATCCGCGAAGCTCAATGTGACCGGAACAAGCGCGTCATTAGGACCATATAATTGCGGACCAACATAGATATGAGTATGGGCAGCATCGCCACCAGATATTTCAATGACCTCAATATGACGGTTGAGATTGAGCGCAATAAAGTGACTCGGAATGCCCGATTGTTCGTTATGTCCCACCCAGGCATCAGTCTGAAATGTTCTTGGCCGTCCATAGCGCAGATCATCCAGCGTCGTGCTGAACCAGCCAAATACCGCGCTCAAGACCACCCAGAGTGACAACATCATCAACATGCCAAGACCAAGATAGAGTAGGGGGTGAGCCTGTGGCCATGTCTGCTTTGTCAATGTGAGCTTTGGACAGAGGACGCGTGGCAGCGATTTTGACGCTTTGGCTGCCGATGGATGTTTTCCATCAGATCGCATCTGCCTGGTTGGAGCGCCGATGGTGACGCGTTGCCATTCCGTGATCTCGTCGGCGACATCGGGCAGGCGCGGACGCGAGGCCCGTTGTGCCACCGGTTGAGTGGCGCTAGCGGCTCCAGCTTTCTTCCCCGCAGGCGTACCATCCCCTATTGGGCGATGGCGCAAAACGCTCTTAGGTGTTATTCGATCAGTTGCTTCCAGTACTGGCATGGCTTGTCTCTCCTCTCCTCGTGGACTAAAGCTTGTTTTCCTCTGGACGACGTTGGACACCGATTCATCCAACGAAGAAGAAATAGCTCCTTTCAGTCGGAGGTATTGCTGGTGCTATCCCCTAGTATAGCATAATTAGAACATATTTTCTATATTGAAAGATGCAAAAGTACAATGGTCGTGGAAAAACAATGAAAAGGCAAAAGACGTATCAGGTTGTCTAAAAAATTTGAAACGTTTCTACAGATGCCATGTGGATCGTGGCCATGAGCAGCGATGAAGTACTACGAGAACACTGATTTAATATGTGCTATTCATTGCAGACAGCTTGAGCGAAGCTAGACGCAGCAGCGTCGTTGGTTGTCTGAATTGCAAGCAGTTCTCTCTTTCGGCTTGATCTTAGTATACCATGAGCGATTTGGAGATGCCATGTGTCTATAGGATATTTTCCTGGGCCAAAATTTTTTGCAAGTCATCGGGCAGAGGGGCTTCGAATTCAAGGGGCTTATCTGTGGTTGGATGAGCAAATTTTAACTGATACGCGTGCAAAAATTGGCGCTGCAAGGGCAGTTGAGGCCGCGAATGTTTGGCTCCATAGACCGGATCGCCGACAACGGGGTGTCCTATAGCCTTGAGATGAACGCGAATCTGATGCGTTCGTCCTGTTTCTAGTTGCAAAAGCAGCAAGGTATGGCGAGCATAACGCTGTTGAACGCGAAAGTGTGTGCGGGCCTCGCGTCCTTCCTGTGCAGTGATGGTCATTTGCTGTCGGTGGCGTGGATCGCGTCCAATGGGGGCATCGATGCTGCCCTGGTCGAGCGAGACAATGCCCTCAACTAGAGCCAGGTAGCGTTTCTCCACCTGATGCTGTTGCAGCTGCTCAACTAAAGCAGCCTGAGTGCGCAAGTTCTTGGCCACCATCAGCAGCCCCGATGTGTCCTTATCCAGGCGATGCACAATCCCCGGTCGCCCATTTTCTTCAAGCTTCTGCAACGCTGGATAGCGTGCGAGCAAAGCATTGACCAGCGTGTCATCATGATGGCCTACCGCAGGGTGTACCACCATCCCAACCGCCTTGTTAATTACCAGCAGATCATCGTCCTCGTACACAATATCTAGAGGCAGCGGTTGCGGTTTGACATCTTGAGAGCGCGTCGTGGGCGGCTGTAGCATCTGTACGTCATCATGTAGCCTGAGGAGATAGCCAGCTTTCGCCGCACGTTGATTGACGAGTACAGCCTCTTCAGCGATGAGTTGTTGTACTGTGGTGCGCGAGATACCTGTGAGCCTGGAGGCCAGAAAGCGATCCAGCCGCGTTCCTATCTGGTCCTCCACGATGCGCCAACTCTGCTCAGTACCAGAAGGTTTGCTATCAGAATTATGCATCTTGCTCCGTCGAGCGGACGGTTCCGCTATTTGATGGTGCCACCGACTTTCCTGTAGTCTCGGTCACTTTCTGGCTCTCATCCTTCTGCTTCAATCCACTAAAGAGCACCAGGACAAAGAGGAGGAATACGCCAACCGAGATGCAGGCATCCGCCACATTGAAGATGGCAAAATAGAAGTTGATCTCAGGGATGCGAAAGGAGATAAAGTCAACTACGTAGCCAGCGTTATGCGCTCTATCGATCAGGTTGCCTAAAGCGCCACCGATAATCAAGCCAAAAACAAGTTTATAGACCAGCGGTCCCGAATTGAGCATGCGCAGATACAGGTACGCCACCACGCCAATTGCCACCGCAATGAGCAGCGCAAGAAAGATCGTATTGGAAAGGAAGCCAAAGCAGCACCGAAATTCTGAGTATACTCGATGACCAGGTAAGGCCCAATCATAGGAATCACCGGCTTACTTCCTGGCGGGCTCAGGTGTGCCACCACCAACGCTTTCGTCCATTGATCAAGCGTAATAATGAGCACGGCAGTGAGGAATGCCAATGCATCGTATATACGCGCGCGCTTGATTGTCACGATATTGTTTCTTCTTTCCATAACACAACTTTCGTTCCCTGTGAACTACGCGACCTGGCGTAGTTCACAGGGAACGTCACCATAGATTGGCTACATTGTACTCGATCTGTCAGCAATTGAAAAGCCTTTAGTTGTGTTTTAGGTGGTATCGCTATGGTATAGCTCTTCTCGGCTGAGATTTTTTCGCTCTAGCCTTTCCTCATCCTTCACGCAACGGGCTGCCCAGGGAAGAGCTTCCAATCGCTTTTCTGGAATTGGCTGTCCACAATCGACGCACAGGCCATAGGTTCCTTCCTCGATACGCTTGAGGGCGCGGTGTACCAGCGTTAATAGCGCCTGTTCGTTCACCAGGATCGATTGTTCCTGGTTCATCTCTAGAAAATCGACCGCCGTCTCCTCGAAATCCTGCGGACCTTCGCTTAACTCAATCGGATCGACGGGTGTAGGATTTGCCTCGGTGAGATGGGCAATCTGTTCCTGCAATTCAGCTTGTTTCTCTTTGAGCCGCTGCTTCATTTTCTGGGTATCAATGGTCATCAGCGTCCTACCTTTCTATTAATCGACACCCATATCAGTACATGGATGTATTTTCGTAATGGTATGCTCATCAAAGAGTACACGTTACGTATGATTATTCGGTCTCATTCCGCACACACAGCATCACAAATGTGTCCCAAATCACTGCCATGAGTTCCCAACAGGTGTACAATGATACAAAAGTAATCGCTACAGAACCGTCTGCGTTGAAAGGGAGAGCTTAGCTATTACTATTATGTTTGATGGCTCGTATTAAAATAGAGGGAAAGCAAAACAGATGCGCAAAGAGAACACTAAAACAGGCTGGGAAGCAGCGGTTTTGGCCCATATACTCTGCTAGAGCACAATCATACGGCTTAAGGATATCAAGTATGGCAGCATCGCATATTCCACTAAACTCTGAGAGTGACCCCGATCACCACATACCTTCGATCTTGAGTGAGTTTGATTTATACCTGTTTGGACAAGGCAAACACTACTTTCTCTATGAAAAAATGGGGGCCCACCGTCGGACGGTCAACGGCATCACCGGCACCAATTTTGCCGTCTGGGCTCCTCATGCCCAGACTCTCTCGGTGATAGGCGACTTCAACCATTGGGAACGGGGAAAAAACCCGATGTATCTGCGCCACCACGAGTTGGGAGTCTGGGAGTGTTTCATTCCAGGAGTACAAAGCGGTGCGCTCTATAAATATGCTCTTTCCTCAAAATTTGAGCACTATCTGGCCGAGAAGACCGATCCCTACGGCTTCGCCTTCGAATTGCGTCCAGACACCGCTAGCATCGTGACAGATATTGATCGGCACCACTGGCAAGATGAGATGTGGATACAGGAGCGGGCTCAACGTCAGCCCCTGAGTGAGCCCATTGCCATCTATGAGGTTCATCTGGGTTCATGGCGGCATATGCTCGAAAGACCTACGGAGGGCGAAGGCGAGGTTCCTCGCCATATGACCTATCGCGAACTGGCTCATGCGCTGGCAGCCTATGTTAAAGAGGTGGGATTTACCCATGTAGAGCTGCTCCCCATTACTGAATACCCCTACGATGGTTCCTGGGGATACCAGGTAACCGGGTACTACGCACCCACCAGTCGCTTTGGCACGCCGGAAGATTTCCAGTACTTTGTGGACTATCTGCACCAACAGGGCATAGGTGTGTTGCTTGACTGGGTGCCCTCGCATTTCCCCAAAGACGGTTTTGCCTTAAGCTATTTTGACGGCACGCACCTTTATGAATACGCCGATCCACGCAAGGGTGAGCATAAGGAGTGGGGAACATACGTCTTTGATTACGGGCGCAGCGAAGTGCGGAATTTTTTGATTGCCAATGCTTTGTTCTGGTTACGCGAGTACCATATCGATGGTCTGCGGGTTGATGCGGTGGCGTCGATGCTCTACCTGGACTATCTGCGACCCTCTGGCGAGTGGTCCGCGAACCAGCACGGAGGGCGAGAGCACCTGGAAGCCGTTGATTTTTTGCGGCAGCTCAACGAAGCGGTCTATGCTGAGGTTCCCGGTACGATGACTATTGCCGAAGAATCGACAGCCTGGCCCCTGGTGACTCGTCCCACCTATGTCGGCGGTCTAGGATTTACCTTTAAATGGAATATGGGATGGATGCATGATATGCTGGAGTATATGCACCTTGATCCCATCTATCGGCGCTACTATCAGAATAACATTACCTTTTCTCTGATGTATGCCTTTTCCGAGAACTTCATTTTACCGCTCTCTCACGATGAAGTGGTCCACCTCAAAGGCTCACTGCTTAACAAAATGCCGGGCGATCTCTGGCAGCGATTTGCCAACCTGCGCGCCTTTTTCGGCTACATGTGGGGTCATCCAGGCAAGAAGCTGCTGTTTATGGGCGGCGAATTTGGGCAATGGGGCGAGTGGAACTTTGCCCAGAGCCTCGACTGGCATTTACTAGACCCTCCCAGCGATCCTCATCATGCCCAGTTGCGGACGTTTGTGGGCGATCTCAACCAGTTCTATCGGCAAGAAGCGGCCTTGAGTGCATTGGATTACGAGCCACAAGGTTTCGCCTGGATTGATTGCCATGATTCGGACAACAGCGTGGTTTCCTTTCTGCGTCGAAGCGAGCGAGAAGAAGATACACTGATTTTTGTCTGCAATTTTACGCCCATTCCCCGCCACGGCTATCGTCTGGGGGTACCTTCCGCAGGAGAGTATTATGAAGTGTGTAATAGCGATGACCTGCGTTATGGTGGCAGTGGTCTGCGCAATCTTCAACCAATGCCCAGCGGCCCCATTTTCTGGCAATCCTGTCCCCACTCAATTCTTTTAACTTTACCACCGCTCAGTACCGTCATCCTGAAGCGGCGGACCAGCACCATAGAAGCCAAAGAAGAAGAGGAAATAAAGCATGAATAAAAAGTTTTCTAACGGACGTATCAGTAGTCGTAACCTCAGAGCGGCAAAATCGGCTCCCCGCTTTCGCGCTCCCGGCTCCCAGGCACAACCAGTAACTGAAGACGAACGCTTACTGCGCCGTCCAACCCAGCCGCTGATTAGCCCGACGGAGCCCGTTCCCCAGGAGCGGGTTCGAGAAGAGCGGCATGCGCTTGATCGCGCCCTTAATTTTGATTTCACGCTGACCGATCCCTGGCGCGTGTTCCGCATCATGAGCGAATTTGTGAACGGCTTCGACGCCCTCTCGCATATTCCTCCGTCTGTTGCCATTTTCGGTTCGGCACGCATCCAACCAGGTCATCGATCCTACCTGGCGGCTGAGGAGACAGCCCGAATGCTGGCACGATCTGGTTTCGGCATTATTACCGGTGGCGGCCCCGGAGTGATGGAAGCTGCCAACAAAGGGGCGCAGGAGGGTGGCTCTTGCTCCGTAGGCTGTAATATCGAGCTCCCATTTGAGCAGCACCTCAATCCTTATATAGATATCGCCCTTGACTTTAATTACTTCTTTGTCCGCAAAACCATGTTTATCAAATATGCGGAAGCCTTCGTCATTTTTCCAGGGGGCTTTGGTACAATGGACGAACTTTTCGAAGCTCTGACACTTATTCAGACCAAAAAAGTCAGCCACTTTCCCGTGATCCTCTACGATTCAAAATTCTGGGGTGGCATGGTAAACTGGATTAATGAGGCCATGATAGAAATGGGAACAGTATCACCAGAAGATGCGGCGCTGCTGCATATCTCAGATGACCCACAGGAAATTTGTCAGATTGTGACAGAATCATACCAGGAGAGCTATCGTCAGGATCGTCTCCAGCCTTTCCATTACGGCGAGCAGATGATCCGCTGATCTCTCCAATATGTCTTTCGTATACTCAACGTTGGGCGATGATTACAACTCGAATTTCACGATGACACGGGGCAATTTGAAGCCAGCCACGCTATGATAATACAGTCGTATAGCCTGCGCCACAATCTCATTGTCGCGGGGCTGGCGTAGCTTTTCCTGCTGCAGGATACGCTGAGCCATAACCTGAATATGCCAAACTCCATTGGTACGCTTCAATCCTGATGGGGTTGCAACTCGTAATAGAGACGCAACGCGGGGAGATTGCCGACTAATAATCTGAAGGATGTCCGACCAATGGGCATGCATGACGGACGTGAATTGTTCGGTAAATACATCAGATTGGGCTTGCGGTTTCTTTTGCTCCACAGAAAACCTCCTCGTTGAAGTGAACGGACAGGCATAACCCAAGTATAGCACATAATTCCCCTATCTCTCCATTGTCCCTGATCGCTCTCAGAGCAAGGCAAAAAAAAGAGGCTGAACATGTTGAGGTTGCATGCTCAGCCAGATAGAGATCTAGGTGAAGAATCTGCTAGCGATCCTCATAAGAATTACGGAGTGTTCAGACGGCAGGCACGCCTCAGATTGTCCCACTCCTCCTGGATCTCATAAGGATGGCCATTCATGATAGTATCCCCATTGGACGAGTTCGTGGTGTCAAACCGGAAGTTGCACTTGTCGCCAATTTCCTGGCCGCTCGAATCGAACCAGGCATTGAGCAAGGGATCGGTCACGGACTCCGCCAGCTCGTGAGAAGTCACGTTGATGGTGCTATCGGCATCAATGTTGTTGTTGGGAGTTCTGGGAACTCCGCATCCGTTCAGGCTGGTCCCCGTATAAGGAAGAAACGCGTAGATCGTGTTGCTGCCAAAGGTGCTATGATAGCCACAGAAGGTCGTGAACGTACACTGCGACTGGGAGGTATCAAAGCACTCTCGCTCATTCTTCGCGGTGAAGACCATGAAGACGTTATGAATCGAGGACGACCAGCCCTTCACGCTCTGAGCATGGGAGACTTCGGCCTGGACATCGGAGTCGAACATGGGATTGCTCGGATAAGCACGAGTGTCCACGAAGCTTCCAGCAAACGTGGCTGTCGAAGGAGCACCTCCACCTGTTTGGGTGTACTGCTTGAGAATGGTGTAGTACGTGGTTCCATGGACATCGCTCAGGAAGCGCTGTATCAGGCTGTTATATCCTGAGCTGACAG
>DASTZT010000763.1:0-4276 GCA_035764225.1 Ktedonobacteraceae bacterium | reverse complement strand
GAAGACCTCCGTTGTAGTTGATTTTCATGTGGATCGCCTGGAAGAGCGCTTGCCAGCCGAAATGGAAACAGCACTCTATAGAATTGTGCAGGAATCGTTGACCAATATTGCCAAACATGCCCATGCGAAGAAAGTGACGATTACGCTCAAAGGAGATCAGGAAGCGGTTTACGCGACCATTACAGACGATGGTCGTGGTTTCAACATTGAGAAGTTGCAAAAAATGCCTGGACAAGAGCGCGGCGGTTGGGGATTAGTGGGCATGTATGAACGAGCACACCTGTAGGATGGAACGTTAACCATTGACTCCAGGCCAGGACGTGGAACAACCATCCACGCATGTATCCCCTATCATGCGACAGGCTTCACAGGAAAAGAGGTAATGGCTGCAATATGAGTTCATCAATCTCTCCGTCTACCCAGCCCGTCAGCGAACAAGAGACTTCGCAGAAGAAGATTCGCATTTTACTGGCTGACGACCATACTATTCTGCGCGCCGGGCTGAAAATGATGTTGAACGCCCAACCTGATATGGAAATCGTTGGTGAAGCGCAGGATGGTCGCCAGTCCATCGCTGAGGCCCAACGATTACAGCCAGACGTTGTGCTGATGGATATTACCATGCCAGATATCAATGGCATCGAGGCCACCAAACAGATCAAAAAGCTGCTGCCCGATACGCGTGTGCTGGTTCTGACCATGCACGAGCACGATGAATACGTTTTCCAGGCTTTACGGGCTGGAGCATCCGGCTATATGCTCAAAGAAGCTGCCGCAACCGATCTCATCACGGCGCTACGCGTCATCCAAAGCGGACAATTCTATCTCTCGCCCACCGCTCAATCGGTGATGGTGGGCGATTATCTGCAACGGGTGCGAGCTGGTGAAGAGAAGGATAGCTACAGTAGTCTCACCGAGCGCGAACGCGAGATTCTCAAGCTAGTTGCAGAAGGCTACACCAATAACCAGATAGCCGAACGGCTCGTCATCAGTCCAAAAACGGTCGATACCCATCGCACACATATTATGGACAAGCTGAATCTACACAGCCGCGCCGAGCTGGTTAAGTATGCGATGCGACGCGGCCTTTTAGAAAATTGATGGGGAAGGGAAATAGCGACGGCGCAGAGGAGCAAAACGACTACTCGTTATCAAAATCCGAGCTATCGCTACTCTCTTCTGCAAAGTACTCGTCACTATAGAAACCGACATCCTTGCCCACGTAGACACTTACCAGAAAGTCGTCACGCGGCATATCTGCGGAAAGCACCAGGTCTTCGTCAATCTGCTCAATCAGTTTCGTCAGATCGGCCTCTTCAAGCTCCCGTTCCAGAATCAGCGTTCCATGCACCGCCGTGGTAGTGAAATGAATATCCACGGTCCCCAGCCGATTATTACTCTGCAGGCTACTCCCCTGCATAATATAGTAGCCTTCCGAGTAAGGTGTGCGAAAATGGCGTTCGAAGTGAATGTCATCCATATGTTCTGGTCTCTGCGTAGCCAGCGTTGGTACTGCTACACGCTCCTTTCTCTGTGATCTCCGTCTATCGCCATGTACCCATGTGCGTGCCTTAATACCTTCCGCGTTCCAACGCTGCTGACGCGCTAGCTTCGCTCAGGAACGCGGCAGCGAAGTGCGTGGTACATTGGTTAAACTTGCTCTGCATAACAGCCCAGATTTCAAAAAAATGAAATGCTGCGAGGTTTCGCGCCCATTATACCATAACCTGAAACCAATACCATCGTTTTCCTCAGCTAATCCACCCGCATGGTAGTATTCTGTAGAGAGTTTTTCAGGTATTTGAAAAAAACCAGCCAGGATTTCTATGAAGGGAGCAACAGATGGATTTTGAGCTTAGCCCGGAAAACAACGCCATTAGAGAAACGGTGCGGCGTTTCGCGCAGGAGCAGATTCGTCCCCATGTGAATGAATGGGAGCGCAACGAGGTTTTTCCTCGCTCAGTCTATGAACACATGGGGAAATTGGGTTTTCTGGGGGCGACCTTTCCAGAGGCATACGGCGGGAGCGCGCTGGGTTTCTTGAATTTTGCGATTATCGCGGAGGAGATTAGCCGCGCCCACGAGGCTCTAGGAGCCGCCTTCAATATGAACGCGATGACCTGTCCCTTCACCGTGCTGAACTGGGGCACGGAAGCGCAACGCCAACAATACATTGCCCCCTGGATACAGGGAGAGAAAATCGGCTTTTTCGGCCTGACCGAAGCAGGAGGGGGCACCGACGTACTGGGAGGTATGCGCACACGGGCAGAACGCCACAACGATCACTATCGTATTAATGGTGCCAAACAATTTATTACGCTGGGCACGGTTGCCGATATCGGCATCCTCTTCTGTAAAACGAACCCCGATGCGGGACATCGTGGCGTCTCCTGCTTTATCGTCGATACCAACTTGCCCGGCTTCTCTACCAGTCTGGTTCGGACACGCGTGCTGGGCGAGTGCTGGCCCACCAGTACCATTCAGCTTGATGACGTACAGATTCCGCTGGCAAATCTGGTTGGACAGGAAGGACAGGGCTTTCAGATCGCCATGAACGCGCTCGATTACGGGCGATTGACGGTGGCAGCACGCTGTATCGGTATCGCCCAGGCAGCTCTGGATGATATGGTGGAATATGCCAAAGTGCGCACGGCCTTCGGTCAGGCTATTGGCCGCTTTCAGCAGATCCAGGCGCATATCGCCAACACGGTGGTAGAGCTTGATGCCGCTCGTTTTCTCGTCTACCGTCTGGCCTGGATGCTCGATATCTCTGGCACAAGCCAACCACGTTTAAGCGCACACGCAAAATACTATGCAGCCGAGGTCGCCTATCATGCAGCCGAGCGGGCCTATGAAGTCTTCGGCGGCTACGGCGTCACCGATGAATATCCGGCGGCCCGCCATCTCAACACCGCCGCATTTCTACGCACTGGCGAAGGATCGGCCAACCTCCTGCGCATTTTGATTGCTGAGGACGCCTTAGCCTATCGTCAGGCCGACGATTACAAGATCCCGCAATCTTTCCCGTTGAAATGCTGACAAACAATCCCGTTTCGTAGGGGCAGTGCCTTGCGCCTGCCCTGGTCGCCCGTTGAGCCGCTAGAGGGCAGGCAAAGGCACTGCCCCCTACAGGGTTTCAGGGTCTGGCCCCAGTTCCTCCTCCTCCTCAAAATAGACCTCTCGATCATGGGGATGTTCCGCATAAACAATCCATTCTTCCGGGTCAAATAAGGGTTCAATGTCACCATTGGTATCGAAGGCGGCGTTGATCGCGAGTCGCATGCGCTCTTTGGCAACACACAGCGTAAGCACCTCATCGCCGTACAGCACTGAACCTTTGAAGATAGAACGTTCGCTGTCCCACGTCAATCCGGGCGTCATCGTCATCTTCAGACCGTTATGTTTAATAGAAGCCAGCATGAGTGCTTTTCCTTTCAGTCAAATTGAAGAGAAACCTCCACAATACCCTTGCTATATGCAAACGGCCAACGCTGCTACCGCGCTAGCTTCGCTCAGGCCGTCTGAAATGAGGTTTGCTGTTTTTTCTATTCTATTCCTATGCAAGAAAAGCGGTTATGCGTCCTTGACGATTTCGATCTTGAAGCAATGTTACGCAAGCTGGAGCGAGGCACGCATTGGAGCAAAAGCGGTGGTTTCTTCGTCGGGATAGACTGTTTGTTGGGCCAGTTGGAGCAGAGTCACAATATGGTTGCCATGTACAACGGCGAATAGAGTAGCGGTATAATTAGCGCCGCTCTGTTGGATAATGCCTTGCGTTTGCTGCCATGATGCCCCCGCAAACGTCAGGGGTGCGCCAGATTTCGCCCCGGTCATCGCCAGTTGAGTCACCTGTTGCTGCATATACTGATTCAGGTCGCTCCCACTATTGGTTACTATGATAGTGACTTGAGCAGTATTACTACTGTCGGCTAAGTGGAGCGTCGCTTTGCTGCGATCTATTTTTGCGCTCCAGCCGTTAGGGTAGAGCAACGATACTCCCAGAGCTGCGTCTGTAAAACTCTGTTGCGGCTGGGTAACGGGAGCTACGCTAAATGGTTGATACAAATAGACCCATGTGACCCCACCGATAAGCACCAGCACACATAACAACACCGAGACAATAACGAGCGGGAGGCGATTGCGTGCGCGAGGATGTGGAGCTGCGATAACAGGCGCGACGTTGTTTTGCGGTGCAATAGGCCCGGATAATACGGGTTGTATCGGCGCAGGTGCTGGTTGCGGCTGCACAGGTACTGGAGGCACAAATTTCGCGGGA
>DASTZT010000762.1:0-3398 GCA_035764225.1 Ktedonobacteraceae bacterium | reverse complement strand
CAACAACGGTGTATTCTGTGGGACCGTAGTTGTTGATCACTTTAAAAGGAAGCGCAGAAACAGGGAGTTGATGGAGGCGATCCCCTCCGGTGAGTATTAAACGCAGGGAGGTCGCAACAGGCCAGTCCAGAACGAGCATCTTTTCAGCAAGCGGCGTTGGAAGGAAGCTGATTGTGATCTTTTCCCGCAACAACCAATCGCGTAATAATTCCGGTGACTGACGCGTCTGGTCATCAACCAGGCAAAGAGATGACCCGCTAGCCAGATAGGGCCACAGCTCCCAAACGGAGGCGTCAAAACCAAGCCCAGCCAGGTGACTGGCCCGATCCGCAGGTAAAATTGTAAAGACTTGCTGATGCCAACACACCAGATTAATCAAGCTCTTGTGAGTCAAACCCACGCCTTTAGGCATTCCTGTGGAGCCTGAAGTATAAATGACATATGCCAGATTCTCAGCTTGCACTGCACACTCCAGGTTGCTCTCCTCACTCTCTTCCTGCCATTCATCCAGGCAAACGACCGGTATGCCAAACGATGCGGCCTGCCCTCTCAATTCAGGCTGAGTAAGCACCAGCGCTGCACTGGCATCCTGCAGTTCATACGCCAGCCGCTCTCTCGGCTGCCCTGGCTCCAGAGGAAGATACGCGCCTCCTGCTTTAAGCGTGGCTAGCAACCCCACTACGAGCATTTGAGACCGCTCCGCGTATATTCCTACCACGCGCTCTGGCCCTACACCGAGCTTGCGCAGTCTCCTCGCCAGCCGATTAGCCTGCCGATTTAACTCTCCATAACTCAATTCTTGACCACCGGCAGAGATAGCTACCTCCTGTGGTCTCTGCGCCGCCTGCCGCTCAACGAGCTGATGAACTCTCGCACCTTCGGGTATGCTCTGCTCTGTACAGTTCCATTCCCATACTTGCCGCGCCCATTCCTTCTCACTCAGCAGTTGCAAACGTCCAATTGCTGTATCCGGCTTTCTGACTATCTCCCACAACAAGCTCTGCCAGTGCTCTAGTAGCTGCTCAATTGTTGCACGTTCAAATAGATCTGTGTTGTACTCCAGTACACTATGCATTCCCCACTCACCGTGGCGAACTATTAATATCAGGTCAAAATTTATTTGCCGCTCCTCTTGCACCAATCCTTCAACCTCTACCCCAGGCAATCTTTCTGACTGCTCTTGCTCCGGTTCCGCTCTGAAGATCACCTGGACGAGAGGATGACTGCTGGGATCGCGTTCGGGTTGGAGCATCTCTACCAGATACTCAAACGGCAGATCCTGGTGCGCATAGGCTCCCAGGCTTACTTCTCTGACTCGCCTCAAGACCTCCCGAAAGGTGGGAGTCCCCGACACATCGGTGCGCAAGACCAGCGTGTTGACAAAAAAGCCGATCACGCCTTCGATCTCGGCTCGCGTCCGATTGGCTATCGGGGTGCCTACCGCGATGTCCTCTTGTCCGCTATAGCGTGCCAACAGCACCTGGAAGGCTGCTAGCAAGAGCATAAAAAGCGTCACGCCCTCCTGCTTAGCGAGCGCATGCACCTGCTGGCTCAGTTCCAGGGGCAACCTCCTCATCGACAAGGAGCCGCGTGTCCCCTGCTGTGCCGGGCGTCGATGATCGGTGGGCAGTTCCAACGGCCTGAGTCCCGCTAAGTGCTGCTGCCAATAGCGTTCCTGCTGCTGCAAGCGTTCCCCCTGCAACCACTGCCGTTGCCACAGCGCGTAATCGGCGTACTGCACCGGCAAGGCCGCCAATGCGGGCGACTCTCCACGCAAGCGGGCCGCGTACCCCTGGCAAATCTCCTCGACGAGCACCTGGCTGGACCAGCCATCCGAGACGATATGATGCAGCGTGAGCAACAGGAGATGCTCCTGCTCAGCTATCCGCAGCAGCACGACCCGCCAGAGCGGTCCCGTCTCCAGATCAAACGGCGTGCCCGTCTCTTGAGCCACTAGCCGCCGCACCTCCTCCTCTCGCCTCTGCTCCTCCCACGCAGAGAGATCCAGGAACTGCACCGTGGGTCCCTGTGGCTCATGAATGCACTGCACCGGCTGTCCCTCTCGCAGCTCAAATGTGGTACGCAAGATCTCATGACGGCTCAATAGGTCGAGGAAACAGGCTTGCAGGAGCTCATGTTGTAAGGGACCGCGCAGCCGTAGAACATGAGGCAGATTGTAGGCAGTGGACTGCGGGTCCAGTTGAGTCAGGAACCAGAGCCGTTGCTGGGCAAAGGAGAGCGGCAGGTCCTGATCACGCGAGACGGGCAGCAGGGATGGCTCCGTCGTATCGTCGAGCTCTCCCCGTAGGCGCTGCTCGATCTCTTCTGCCAGCCCTGCTATCGTCGGTCTCTCAAAAAGTTTGCGCAGGGGCACCTCAACGCCCAGAACGCGCCTTGCTCGCGCCATGACCTGGGTCGCGAGCAGGGAATGACCTCCCAGCAGAAAGAAGGAGTCCCGCCGACCGATCCGTTTTCGTCCCAGGAGCTCCTCCCAGATTTCTGCCAGCGCCTCCTCCACCGCTCCTCCTGGCTTCTCCCAGTGTTCCTCTGGCTCTTCCTCGCGTTGCGCCAGGGCCCGGCGATCAATCTTGCCATTGGCCGTCAGTGGAAGAGCCGAGAGGAACATCAGCCTGGCAGGCACCATATACGCTGGCAGTTTCTCTTGCAGATACCAGCGTAGTTCTTCTCTTGATAGCGCACTCTCACCCTCTCGCGTCTGAACTACTAGATAAGCGATCATCTGCTCGTCCTTTATTCCCACCACCCCTTCTTTGATGGCGGGATGCTGCAAGAGCAGAGCCTCAATCTCTCCAGGCTCGATGCGATAGCCGCGTAGCTTGACCTGCTGATCTCTCCTTCCCAAGAATTCCAGGTCTCCACTCGCACGATACCTTACCAGATCTCCTGTTCGATACAAGCGGGCACCTTGCTGCCCACTCCAGCTATCAGGCACAAAGCTCTCCGCCGTCAAGTCCGCACGACGAAGATAGCCAGATGCAACACCTGCTCCGCCGATATATAATTCCCCAGGGATTCCCTGCGGAACCATTCGACCATCGGCATCCAGCACATAGAGCTGAACATTAGAGATCGGACGTCCGATAGCAACGTATTGCCCGGTCTCTTGCTCTCTACATTGATAAACACAACTCCAGACTGTCGCTTCGGTTGGTCCATATTCATTGAAAAGCTGAGTGCCAGGGATTATCTGCTGATGAGATGTAACCAGGAGCGCCGGACACGCCTCGCCAGCAACGATGCTTACGCGCAATGCCGCTAGCTGGCTCGCCTCTTCTTGCTGCAATAGCAGCGCATAAAGCGTTGGAACACACAAAAGATGAGAACAGGATGTTTGCACCAACCATTTCACAAGCTCGGATATATCCCGCAGCATAGCT
>DASTZT010000761.1:0-14257 GCA_035764225.1 Ktedonobacteraceae bacterium | reverse complement strand
CGGCGATCATCATGGCCCTGCTTATTTTCGCGGTCCGTCGCATTCTTCCCATTCCGCTCCTGCGTCAGACGGCGCAACAGATTCTGATCGGGGTGATCCTGGCCGCTTTTCTCTATTTCACGCTGGGTCAGCTTGCAACGTTCTCCTGGCAGCGTTTTACTTTCACACTCCCGCGTCTATGGCGCTTTGCTGTGATCTTTCTTTTAGTGCTGCCAATCTTCTTGCTTGACGAGGGCATCAGTCGCGGCTACCAGGAGCGCGGCCTGTGGAGAGGCATTCTGGCGAGCTTCTTTTTTAAAATTTTGCTGATCGCCGGTCTATTCGCCGCTCTGCTTGTGACGCCCGGTCTGGGCTTCCTGAGCATCGTGCTACCTGTGCTAGCGTTGATCTTCCTGGCACTTGTGGCTTTCTGCACCCAGCTCTATGCCAACGGACGCGCCGCCTTCGCAGGAGCAATCTTGAGCGCGCTGGTCATTGCCTGGGTCATGTCAACGACGTTTCCCATTACATAATAAACTATCTCCATGAGGCACAACGATATGGCACCCACCGCTCTGTCACCGCTTCAACAGCTTATTGTGGAACGCATTCAGCGCGAAGGCCCGATTACCTTTGCTGAATATATGCGCATGGCGCTCTATGATCCACGCTATGGGTATTATATGACCGGAGCGGCCAAAATGGGCTGGGAAGGCGACTACTACACCAGTACCGATGTTTCGCCCCTCTTTGCACACTGCATGGGCCGCCAGCTTTACCAGATGTGGGAGCAACTCAAGCATCCTGCTCCCTTTACCGTGCTAGAGCAGGGCGCGGGACGAGGACACCTGGCTCAGCAAATACGAGACTGGACGCAACAGGAAGCCTCCGACCTCTCTACCGTCCTCGATTATCAGACTGAGGATATACGAGCGGGACAGGACGCGCTTGACAGAGCCACAAATGCGCTCACTCCTTCAGTACTGCTCTCGAATGAGCTAGTTGACGCCTTCCCGGTCCACATTGTCAAGAAACATGAAGCACGACTATACGAAGTATATGTAGCAGTACAGGCCGATGGTCGCCTGTACGAGGAGTTGGCTGAACCGTCGTCTTCGGCCATTGCCGACTATCTGGACGGCTACAAAATCCCCTGGACTACCTTCGAGGATGGTTGGCAGGCGGAAATCAATCTTGAGGCTTTGCGCTGGATGGAGCGTACGGCGCGGCTGCTACAGGGATCAGTTCCAGGACGCCGACGGCATGGCTTCACGCTCACCATCGACTATGGCGACAAAGCTCGCACGCTCTACACGCGCTACCGCCATCATGGTACACTCGCCTGCTACTATCGACATCAGCTTACTGAACGCCCGCTTGTACGTCCGGGTGAGCAGGATATTACGGCTCATGTCAATTTTAGCGCACTCATCAACGAGGGGCGGCGTCACGGCCTACGCTTGCAGCAGTTCACGACTCAGCGACAATGGCTGACCGATCTTGGCATCTATGAGGCGCTGGAACGCCTGCGCTCACGCGATTTCGCGATCATGGATAGCGAACGCGCCACCGATCAGGGCCAGATAGCCCTATTGCAATGGCATAATCTGCGTCAACGGGTAGCCGCTCTGACCGAGGCCAGCGGAATGGGCAACTTTAAAGTGCTGATCCTCAAACGCTAGTATTTGCGCGGATACTTATAGTTATCGTAACTATTCTTTTTGGCTGGCGCAACTCCCGTCTGTGGAAAACCTCCCCCATTGTCACCAGGGGCACTCAGGATATTCTGAAAACCGCTATCCGAGGTCTTACTGGACTGGGCCGCCACTGAACTGTTGATCTCCACCTGACCGCAAGCTACACTTGGCCCTGAGGCGCTGCCTTCATGCACATTCAAATACAGATTTTTCTGGGTAACAGCGTTGAGCTTGTCGAGCGAGAATGTGGAAGTGATGGCCCCGTTGGGATCTGAGGAGACATTACCAATCGTTATGATGCTATTACCACCACAGCTGCCTTGATCGAGCGTTACCACATATTGGACGTGAGAGCCAAGTCCCTGAAGGCTGACTTGCAGATCGCTCCCTGTTCCCTGAATGTTTGGTATAACCTGGGCAGAGCCATACGCAGTCGAGCTTCCAACGGACTTGAGAAGCGCATTGCCCGCATTACTGATGAAGTCAGGACGAAATAAGAAAAGGAGAAATATGATTAAGCCGACGACCACTACCAATCGTCCTAATGTTCTCATGGGCCATCCCTCCGCACCGCGCGATGATTTTCTATTCCAGCCTTGCTCAAGCCTCCAAAATAGCAGTACCTTAATCCCTTCGGCAAAGAAGGCTAGCTGCGCTCCTGAGCGCAGAATCGAAGCACCTACATATATTATATGCAAGTTGCGCCGGACCTTCAAGAGCCTGGGAAGACTTACAAAACGAGTTAGTGCCAGGGAAACCAGAGAGGGTAAAGTAGAGATAAGTACTCTAGTACTTATTGCAGGCAAACTATTGCTCTTGTATAATGTTTTCGGGTAAAAATATAATAACAAATCTTGCAGATACACCACCACAGGGTTGAAAAGATGAGTCGTGTATCTGCAAGATCTTTCTCTATCCCATTTTCTCCGCTTACACCGAATTTGTCAATGAGTGACCGTTAAAGGGTATACTATAATGCAACGAGAAAATGATCGGAGGTAGTTATTTAAGTTTGCTCTCTGCTCCTTTGCTAATCTGTCCCGTTTGTCAGGCTGCCCTTGCTAGATTTGATCATACGCTCAAATGCAGCCATCAACACAGCTTCGACATCGCGCGGGAGGGCTACGTCAATCTCTTGCTCAAAAAGCCGTTGGGCGATACGCGGGAGATGTTGCAGGCCCGACGGCATTTTCTGGAGCGCGACCACTATCGCCCCCTCTCTGATACGCTGAACGAGCTTATTTCTAGTCATCTTCATCACGCATCCTCGCCCATCGCGATTTTGGATGCTGGCTGCGGCGAAGGCTACTATCTTGGCCGTTTGCAACAATACCTGGCGCACAGGCTCCCATTGTTACAATGCGGTTATGTTGGGGTGGATATCTCGAAAGACGCGATCCGTATGGCGGCGAAACGCTACCGGGAAGCTCTTTTTGTCGTGGCCGATCTTAAAGAGCGACTGGTCTTTGCCGATGCTGCCTTTCAAGTGTTGTTGAATGTCTTTGCACCGAGGAACGTTCAGGAATACGCTCGCGTTCTCGCCCCTGGCGGATTGCTGGCGGTGGCGATCCCTGGTCCTACTCATCTGCTACAATTGCGCTCGGCCCTCCACTTGTTGAGTATCGAGCAGGACAAACAGCATCACGTTGTCGAGCAGTTCGCGGGCGAGTTCGATCTCATCGCAGCTAAGCCAGTTGCTTATGAGATACATTTGACCGCACCGGAGATTGCATTAGCGGTGATGATGACGCCCAATTACTGGCATCTTTCTGATGAGATACAAAAGAATATGGCAGAAATGACGGATTTGCAAACGCAGGTGGAGTTTATTTGTTTGTTGTTACGGAAAAAATTTGATTGACCCGACTTAGAGCCAGCACCAGGGCAAGCGCGAGGCCCCCACCCCTCTCCACACAGCTCCTTGCCCCTACCTCTTCGGTCCAACATGGTACATCCCGTTTGGGTGTTTTGGGGAAGATGCGACGTTGGGGATTGGGTAGGGACAAGGGGGGTGGAATAGGGCGGATGGGGCCTCGCGCTTGCCCTTGTTGGGGAACGACAGACGATCCATTGGACGCGATCATGCAGATGAACACCTTCCTTCGCCAAGAGCAAGCCTGTTTCTTCCCGAATTGAATGGGTTCATGTGCTGAAGCAGATCCCTACGACGGGGAGTGCGATTCTCTGCTCTTGAAACGTATGGCGGATATGTATTAGGTATCCGCCATACGTTTTGAGAAATCAGTGCGTCGCTTCCTGCCCTCGTGTCCAGCGCAAATTTGGTTTGCGAGCAGCCAGAGCCTGGTCAAGCCGACCGACAACGGTAGTATGGGGGGCGGTCTTGACGATCTCAGGGTTGGTGCGGGACTCTTCAGCGATCTGATGCATCACGCTCACGAAATGATCCAGCGTTTCGCGCGTCTCCGTCTCGGTCGGCTCGATCATCATGGCCTCGTGGACGATCAGTGGGAAGTAGATGGTTGGCGCGTACATGCCAAAGTCCAGCAGGCGCTTGGCGATATCCAGGGCCGTGACGCCAGACTCCTCTTTCTGACGATGGGCGGTAGCGACAAACTCGTGCTGACAGGTCAGCGGATACGCGATTTCGTAGTCGGCTTCCAACTCGTGCTTGAGATAATTCGCGTTGAGGATGGCGCTCTCGGCTACATGACGCAGGCCATCGGGGCCATAGGTGCGAATATAGGTGTAGGCACGTACCAGCACGCCAAAATTACCTACATTGGCCCGGACTTTGCCAATAGACTGCGGGCCAGGCTCCTCCCAGTAATATTCATGGTCGTTTTTCGCGGGCAAGGGGCCGGGCAAAAATGCGACCAGATGCTCCTTGACGCCAATGGGGCCAGCGCCCGGACCACCACCGCCATGCGGAGTGCTGCACGTTTTATGCAGGTTAAAATGCACCACGTCAAAACCCATATCGCCTGGGCGCGTAATGCCTAGCACGGCATTGGCATTGGCTCCATCGTAGTACAATTGCCCACCGACCTCATGTACCATACGGGCTATTTCCAGGATGTTGGCATCGAAAAGGCCCAGCGTGTTGGGGTTGGTCATCATAATGGCTGCGATATTGGGACCGTTGGCCTCCAGCAGCATTTTCAGACGTTCCATTTCGATGCCGCCAGTATGTGGATCAGTTTTGACCTCGACGGCCTTATAATCGGCCAGGGTTGCGCTGGCTGGATTAGTGCCATGCGCGTTATCAGGGATCAGGACAAGGTTGCGATGGCCCTCATTGCGGCTACGGTGGTAGGCTTTGATCAGCATCAGCCCGGTAAGCTCGCCATGCGCCCCAGCAGAAGGTTGCAGCGTTACACGGGCCATGCCTGCAATCGCCGCCAGATACTGTTCAAGCTCGTATATTAACTGAATGGCTCCCTGTACCGTCTCTTCCGGCTGCAAGGGATGGATACGAGCAAAGCCTGGAAGCGTTGCCATATCTTCGTTGATTTTGGGGTTGTATTTCATGGTGCAGGAGCCAAGAGGATAGAAGCCCGTATCAACGCCGAAGTTACGCTGCGAGAGGTGAGTATAATGGCGCACAACCTCGATCTCGCTAACCTCTGGCAGAGGCGCGGGCTGCTCGCGTAACAGATGGGCGGGAACCATGCTCTCTGGCGCTTCGGTCGGAACATCCATACTGGACATGGTGGCCGCTCGCCTCCCCGGTGCTCCCTTCTCAAAAATCAAACTCTCGACACTCATGCCTGCACCTCTTTCAAGACTGCAACCAGTCGATCAATATCCTCTTTTGTGCGCGTCTCTGTCACGCAGAAGAGCATATGACTCTCCATACCAGGGTAGCTTTTCCCCAGAGAATAGCCGCCAATGATATCTGCTTTTACTAAGTGCTGCTCCAACTTATTGGCAGCGACGGGCAACGTAACCACAAACTCATCGAAGAAGGGAGAACTGAACGCCGCCGCAAAGCCGGGAATAGCGGTGATCTGGCGGAAGGCGTAATGAGCTTTTTGTAGGCACAGTTCGCCCAGCTCGCGAAATCCTTGCTTGCCCAGAGCCGCTAGAAAAATCGTCGCGCCCACAGCGAGCAAGGATTGATTGGTGCAGATATTCGAGGTCGCCCGCTCGCGTCGAATGTGTTGCTCACGCGTCTGCAAGGTTAAAACGTACCCCGTCTGCTGCTTGCCTCCCTCCTCAATCGTCTGTCCGACGAGCCGCCCTGGCAGGAGGCGCATAAACTTTTGCTTCGCCGCCATAAAGCCGAGCGCGGGCGCGCCAAAGCTCATGGTATTGCCAAAGCTCATCATCTCGCCTACCGCGATATCCGCTCCATATGTGCCAGGAGGGGCCAGCATACCAAGAGAAGCAGGCTCGGTAATGGCAGTGACGAAAAGAGATTTTCCTTTGTGGGCAATCGGCTCAATGGCCCGTACATCTTCGACACAACCAAAAAAGTTCGGTTGCTGGATCACAACGGCTGCCGTGGCAGGACTGACCGCAGCATCAAGCTCTTCCAAAGATGTGACGCCGTTCTGGGTCGGCACTTCTTTGACGGTGAAGCCGCGTGAGAAGGCGTAGGTCTGCAACACACGGCGGTATTGTGGATCAACGGCAGTTGATATGACAACCTCACCCCGTCCGCCAGGCCCCAAAGCTAGCAAAACCGCTTCAACCAGCGCAGTCGAGCCATCGTAAAGCGAGGCATTGGCGATATCCAGACCGGTCACCTGACAAACCATCGTCTGAAACTCGTAGATTGCCTGAAGCATGCCCTGGCTCACTTCCGGTTGATAGGGCGTATACGAGGTCACAAATTCCGAACGCCGCTGCAAGTGTGGCACAACGCTGGGGATGGCATGATCGTACGTTCCAGCTCCCAGAAAAGAGATGGTTGTATCCAGGTTTTTGTTTTTCGCCGCCATCTGACTCAGGAGACGTTTGAGATCAGGCTCAGGCAGCGCTGGTGGAAGATCAAGTGGATGGCGGAAACGCACATTTTCTGGCACCGGCTTCAGCAAATCTTCGATTGTGCGGAGGCCCATGTGCTCTAGCATCGCCTGTTGCTCTTCCGATGTATTGGGTATGTAGCTCATATCGAACTCCCCTTCGTGGTCTGGAAGCTCCCCAGAGCAGCGTTGCTTGATTTGGGTGTAGCATTGACACGTAAGGGGAGCCATTATGGATAGTATTGTGTTGCAAAGTAGCATGCTGCTCTTGTATGATCGGCGCTCTGCTTTTGAGCGCATTTCAGAGAAGCATGCTACAATTGTCTATTGGAGTCTTCTTGATTATACCGCAGGTTAGCGTCCCTGGATATACTTGATGTATTCTTCGACGCTCATCATAGCATCAAGTTCCGCACGATTGGACGGTTTGATTACCAGCATCCAGCCCTGATCATAAGGATTGTCATTGATAAGTTCGGGACGATCTTTTAGCTCTTCGTTCACTTTGACAATTTCGCCGCTGATAGGAGAAATAAGCTCAGATGTTGCTTTGACCGATTCGATATCCCCAAATTTTGCCTCGGAGGCCACCTCCTGACCCGCATCCCAGGGCAGGTCAATGTAGACAATATCTCCGAGCTGATCCTGAGCGTAGTCGGTAATGCCAATCACCACCTCATCGCCCTCGACTCTGATCCATTCATCTGTCTTGCTGTATTTCAAATTACCTGGATGATTTAGACTCGCCATCGTTTGTATCTCCCTTCTTCAGGTCGGTTTCCTCTCGTCAGTCTATTGCTATAGCTCAGGGACACTTACATCCCTTACTTGCGTTTGTAAAATGGTAATGCCACAATTTGAGCCGCCACGCGCTTGTCACGAATCTCAACTTGTACGGGATGTGCAACCACCGCATGAGCCGCCTCGACATAGCCCATACCAATATTTTTGTGAACGGTCAAGCCCGGAGCTCCACTGGTGAGCGCGCCGATCTGCTGATCGTTGTGGTAAATAGGATAGCCACCGCGCGGCACTCCGCGTTCGAGCAACTCGACGCCAACGAGCAATCGCTTCGGGCCATGCTCCTTGACCTGGAGCAGGGGATCGCGCCCGATAAAATTGCCCTTGCGCAATTTTATCGTCCAGCCCAGCCTTGCCTCCAGGGGATTGGTTTGTTCATCAAGTTCATGCCCATACAGGCATAAACCAGCCTCCAGGCGCAATGTATCGCGTGCCCCCAACCCCGTTGGCAGCAAGCCGTATGGTTTTCCTGCTGCCAGCAGATCGTTCCAGAGCTTGACCACATCGACCGGAGCGCAATAGAGTTCAAAGCCATCCTCACCTGTGTAGCCCGTGCGTGAGATGAGGCAGTTAGCGCCACTCACCGTCCCTGCCGCACAATGATAATAGCGAATGCCTGCCAGGTCAGTTTCGGTTAACGTTTGCAGAATTGTCTGGGCGGCAGGCCCTTGAAGAGCAAGCAAAGCAGTTGTATCCGACTGATCCGTGACCGTGACATGATGAAAGTGCTGCGCCTGTCCCTGCACCCATGCCAGATCCTTAGCAATATTACCCGCGTTCACCACAAGCATGTACTGCTGTTCCGCCAGATGATAGATTAACAGATCATCTATCACTCCTGCGTCAGGCAGGCAGAGCTGCGTGTAGAGAGCCTGATGGAGCGCGAGACGCGAGACATCATTGGGCACCAGGTATTGCAGGAAAGCCAGCGCATCCTGACCTTCGACCTTAAACTCGCCCATGTGGCTCACATCGAACAGCCCTGCATGCGTGCGCACGGCCTCGTGCTCTTCTAAAATACTGCTATATTGCACAGGCATTTCCCAGCCGCCGAATTCCACCATGCGAGCACCAAGTTCCCGATGCTGCTCATAGAGTGGAGTGTGTCTCAGTTGGGCGGCGGCACTATCGTGTGTTGTCATCAAAAAACTCCAATGCGCTTTAGAAGGTGTTGCACCACTAGTTTATACCAGATTCACTATATCAGATTTTCTATCTGGCGTCGAGGGGAAAACGACAGGCCCCACCGCACGTTACCGTGAGTAGGGCCTGCTTGCTTATACTTAGCAGTGGCTGAAGCAACCTGCCAGCAGCTTAGTTAGCATTTTGGAGCTGTGCCATTGTCTTTGCATCGTTACTGGAGAAGGTAAGCTGTCCCAGGAACGGCAGGATCTTAGCCACGTTGGGGGAACCCCAGCCGGTAGAGGCATCCCAGCCTTTTTGGGCGTTAAATCCAGTAATGGTCACAGGATTGCCGTTGGCATCAGGGAAAGTGAAGGTATTGTTTCCAACGGTGATATCATGGAAGGTCTTCGCGGCGAAGCCCGTATGACCAAGAATGTACAGCCCCAGATTCAGGAAGCCCAGACGCCTGTGCGCCATCTGAGAACCCAGCGCCGTAATACCAGCCCACTGAGGAGAACCCGCGCTTGTGCCACCAAAGATGAAGACCAGGTTCGCACCCGCGCCAGACGTACTCCATACGGCGAGCACGCCGCCATTGATGGCCGCATTGTAAGCTACATCGGGTACGCCCCGGAACTGACCAATACCGGCAGTGCCGAACTGATAGATGGGCTTGTGGTAAAGGGTGCTAAAGCCGCCGCCGGTGCCAGCAAAAAACGTAGGTTCGTTCCAGGCAACTTCGCTCTGATAAGCGCCCGTCGTGAGATCAGCAGACAACTGTGTGCCACCGACAGCCGTCACTAATGGATCACTGGCGGGAGAGCTAACGCTTTTGATGAAGGAGCTGCCGTCGCATGTCGGCTGTGCCGCCCCCTGATCGCCAGAAGAAGCCAGGAGCGTGATGTGTTTCAGGGTCGCCTCGAAGAAAACCGCGTGTTCCTGCTTTAGAATCGTAGGATCGACGCAGGACTCGGCTTCACCGAAGCTTTGAGAAATGACATCGCCCAGATTGTGATCGACGGCAAATTTGGTTGCGCTCAAGAGGTCTGCGTCCTGGTTGGATTTGGCCAGCACGAGATCAATAGTCGCATCGGGCGCAATGGTGTGTGCCCATTCCACGTCGAGCGTAATCTCGCCAGCCCAGCCGACCTGGTTGCCATCTTGCTGATCAAACGGGGTGAGGCCATCGGGCGCAATGATATTGAGCGTGGAATCATTGATGCCGAAAAGCTGATCAAACGTGTGCAGATCGCTAGCAATAGTCGGGCTTTGGAACGCATCAATGATGACAATGGTACGCCCTTTGCCTGTAATACCTGCGTCGAGCACTGACTGGACATTATAAGCATTACGGATCTGCTGCGGCCCGTAGCAGCGATTAAAGGCTGTAGCTTGCTGACAGCCAAAAGTCACTCCCGCCTTCGCCATGCCTGCAAGGACATATTGAGGGCGCGCAATTACTGTATGAGGAGCCGTTTGCATGGTAGCAGCCTGCGCAACTCCTCCATTTAAATAAACCAAACCTACCAACATACTCAATAGTGCAACTGTTGCAACTATCAAATTAGGTACGTTCTTGCGGGAGATAATCCTTCCCTGCATTAAAAAAACCTCCTGGTAATACGTGAAAGAATACCAACTAATAGGCTTATTTACACAAGTGGCATTAAATTAATTATAAAGGATATATTGCCTATAAGCATCGTCCTGCGGTTGAGATATGGTTGAGATATGGTTGAGGTGTGGTTAATATTCAGTAACCAATAGAGAATGAGCTGTTTTGAGAGCTGATTGGCCTTTTGTAGGCTCTGAAAGGACTACTTGGTGATGTGGAGAGCCAGGTAGATCAGTCTTTATCGATCACGCGATCTCAACCGTTTTTCCACCATTGCCAGGGTTGGGATGCCCGCGATTCCCTGCTGCTGAACGGAGAACGAGGCGGCGCAATTGGCAAAGTCAACGGCCTGCTCTGGCTCGCCATAGGTGTGTAGATGCGTTAAGAAGGCAGCGGCGAAGACATCACCCGCGCCTGTAGGATCTGCTTCATTGACTGTGTAAGCGGGGAAACGTTGCGCCGAACCGTGACGGAAGAGGGTAGCTCCGTAGCGACCATCGGTAGCGACGAGCAGAGGGACCAGCAAGCTCCAGCGTGCAAGCATCGCATCAGCCTCTTCGCGCTTGCCATCAGCGAAGGGCAGCAGATCATCGTGACTGAGGATCAGAGCGTCAAGCAAGGGTAAGACTTTCTCTGCCGCGAGCCAGGGAGCTGGCCAGACGCGTCCGGTCGTATCCCACTGCCGTAACCAGCCCTGTGGTGTGGCCGCGATCAGAGCACCAGGACGGCGAGCAAAGAGGGTCACAAACGCGGGATCAAGCTCTTGCGCCAGCGGCGCTAGCAACACAATGGGAGCAGCCTGCCAATCTGTAGGAATATCAGCAGGAAGCAGCGATTCCGCTCTGGCATGCAGATATTGCGTACGAAAACCATCTTGATAGAGGTTCATAAACATCGTCGTGCTGGGTGATGGGCGCAGATGGAGCGCGAGGTCCGGGAGGCGTTGGGGAAGCTCGGCGGCCAATTGCGCATCTACGCAAGTGACAATACCGGCAGCTAGACCCAGGCGGTGGGCAGTAAGGGCTGCAAAAGTTACTGTCCCACCGAGAGAGAATGTACCATCCGGGTGAAGGTCGCGTGTAACGTGCCCGATGGTCAGAAAATCGGGAAAAGCAGGCATAGAGCTTAGCGGCCTGGCCGTTTTAGAGAAATTACCACGCGGCGCTCATCGCCTTCACCGATGCTTTCAGTGCTGATATCCTGACTATCGGATAGGGCTATGTGAACAATACGTCGTTCGTGAGGAGGCATAGCTTCCAGCGCAATCGAACGGCGATAGTTGCGCACCTGTTGGGCCACGCGTAAGGCCAGGGAGCGCAGATTCTCCTCACGGCGCTCGCGGTAGTTCTCCGCATCGACAATAATGCGTATGCGATGCCTTGTACGATGACGCACGATTAGGTTGACCAGAAGTTGGAGCGCGGCCAGCGTCTCACCACGCCGTCCAATCAGCAAGCCAAGATTCTCATTGATGCCGTGAATATTCAGAGTCAAAGGAGAGGCAGAACGTACCTGAACAGTGGCATGGATATTCATATAGCGCAAAATAGATTGCAGCACATCGACCGTAATCTCAACATCCTCGCGTGAAGGCATTTCAAATATCGGCTCCTCGCCTTCTTCCGCAGTCGCTTCCCTCGCTATTGCCTGATCCACAAATGGTTGTTCGTCCATCCCTGTTGTGGGAACAAACGGAACGGGTTCTTCCGCCTCAAACTCTTCCTCGTATTCTTCATCCTCGTCATCTTCAAACTCTTCATCCTCGTCGTACAACTCTTCTTCATCTTCAGGGAGGGGAACCTCAGGGCCATCGGGGCCAAGAATAGCATCAGCCATTTCGGGAGTAATCACTGCGCCAGGTCTGCTGCCAGAACGTACCGTCACCCGCACCAGGGCATCCTTGCCACCCAGGCCAAAGGCACCCCGGCTCGGCTCTTGTAGAACGGTAATCTCCACTTCGTCACGGCGCTTCCCCAGGCGCACTAACGCCTGAGAAATCGCCTCATCAACACTTTTGCCACTAGCCTCTATACTTTCCACAGTTTCCTTGCCTCCCTAATTATAACAATCGTAAGCTTGCAGCATATACGCTGCAAGCGATTTTAACTTCGTGATCTTTGTGTACTACTGCGACGGCGGGCTGATGCGCTACTGCTGCGCTGACGACGCCGTGTATATTGTGCAGGGCCTCTGACGCTGGGACGAGGCGTTGTGCGCAGATTACGTTCTACCGGGCCAATGTCTTCGCTTTCCTCATCATCATCTTCCTCGTCCTCATCGTCCGCCTCTGCATCACGCTGCAAGGCTTCCTCGCGACGGCGATCACCAGTATAGCTCTTCGTATTTACCGTTCCATTCGTGCTCTCGCTCTGCGGCCCGCGAAAATTAAAATTCGGCGTGACCAGCAACGAACCCCAGCCGGTGACGAAGTACTGCTGCACAGCCTGGAAGGATGACGAGACCATCCAGTAGAGCGCCAGGCCAGCTGAGAATGAGAGGCCAAAGAAGACCGTCACAAACGGCATAATATACTGCATCATTTTCATTGACTGCATCGAGGGATCGCTCGTAGCGCCAGGAGCCGTCTTCGGCTGCGACATACGCAATTGCACAAATGTCGCTATACCCGCCAGGATCGGCAAAACAAGGGTATGGTCAGGAACAGCCAGAGAGATGTGCCAGGCGGGATTAAGCCAGGTAAACCAGTTGAGATTCACATCTGGGGGTCTGATAAAATGCGGCACAAACGGGTAGAGCAGCGAGTTAATTGCATTAAGGTTGGTTGCGGCCTTCAGCACATTATTGAGCGCGTAAAACAGGCCATAGAGCACTGGTAACTGGACCAGCAGAGGGAGACAACCCGCGACAGGATTGACACCATATTCTTTATAGAGGCTTTGCATCGCCTGCATTTGTGCTTGCTGATCTTTGGCGTACTTTTTACGGATCTCGGCCATCTTTGGTTGTAGCGCCTGGGTGGCCTTCATGGATTTCAGTTGTTGCAGCGTTAAGGGGAACAATACCAGCTTGATGATGATCGTCAACACAATGATTGACAGGCCCAGATCACCAAAGAGGTGATAGAGCAACATAAGACCATTAAAAATGGGGGTTGTAAAGATGATGTTGAATAGATTACCGATTTCACCCACGGTAACTTTCCTGCCTTCCTCAATCCAATTTCCCTAGATGTTCCGGGACTGGATCATACAGATCACCATGATAAAAGGGATGACAACGTCCGATGCGTTTGACCGTGAGCCAGCCACCTCGAATAAAACCAAAACGTTGGATCGCCTCATATCCATACTGGGAACATGAGGGAACGAACCGACACGATGAAGGCAGGACTACCGACAACGTGCGCTGATATAAACGAATTAAGCCAAGTGCGATGTATTTCACGGTTGTGACCTTTGCGCGTTCTCAACTTCCTGCTGCCCTTGCGAACTCAGAAGTTGCGCCCGACGTAATAATATAGCAACATCCTGCGTAATTATACGTAAATCAGCGCCAAGAGTTTGATTTTTTGCGCTAATCACAATATCCCAGCCGATGGGAAGATCAGCAAGCATAGGGCGAATCGCCTCTCCCAACAATCGCTTTAGATGATTACGCACAACTGCATGTTTCGAGATGCGTTTACTCACCACAAAGCCGATGCGAACGCTGGATAGATTGTTGGGTACACACGCAAGCATAAGCAGCCGAGACGAAATGCTGCGTCCCTGCTGCCTTACCCGTTGGAAATCGCTACTTTTACGTAAGCGTAATGCACGGTTGAGTGCCACAATAGTTATCAGGCTATTTAAACAGTTAAACTCCAGCGCCCCTTAGCACGACGAGCCTTGATGACGCGTCTTCCGTTGCGGGTTGACATACGTTTCAAAAACCCGTGCTCACGCTTGCGTGGAATGCGCTTTGGCTGCCAGGTACGTTTCATAAAACCTTTCCGTCTCCTCTCCTCAGGATATCTCGTAGATTATAGCGAGTCTAATGCCTCCCTGTCAATTATGCATTCCATCTGGTCAGGGACGAGCTGCTCGTGAACAAATTCTGTTGGTAATCCCCCTGTGGCAACGCGGTTCACGGCGTCCGCTTTAGCGCCTGTC
>DASTZT010000760.1:0-3919 GCA_035764225.1 Ktedonobacteraceae bacterium | reverse complement strand
GCAGCTGGGGTAACGGGATTGATTAAGACCGTGCTATCGCTGGTACATCAGCAGATGCCTCCGAGCCTCCATTTCGTACGCCCGAATCCTAGAATCGACTTTGCGAATAGTCCTTTCTACGTCAATGCTCAACTCACAGAGTGGAAAAGCGAGGACTTTCCTCGGACTGCGGGCGTCAGCTCCTTTGGCATCGGTGGCACCAATGCCCATGTGGTGGTGCAAGAGGCTCCTCCTCTCATGACACAAGATCGAGAGACGAAACCCTGGCATCTGCTGTTGTTCTCCGCGCGTACCGAAACGGCCTTAGAAACAATGACGGCCAATCTAGCGAGCCATCTGCAACAAAAGCCTGATCTGCCCCTGGCCGATGTCGCTGCTGTGCTGCAACGTGGAAGAAAGCAGTTTGATCTGCGTCGCGCGGTGATTTGTCAGGATAGCGAGGAGGCCATCAAGGCGCTGGAAACGCTGGACTCTCGCCATGTTTCTACAGGAGAAAAGGCAGCCCTTCAGCGCCCTGTGACCTTCTTGTTTTCGGGGCAAGGCTCGCAGCATATCCAGATGGCGGCGGAACTGTATCAGCATGAGCCAGTATTCCGGCAGCATGTGGATCAGTGCGCCAACGCTTTCCAGCCCTATCTCAAGACCGATCTGCGCAAAATCTTCTATCCAGCTCCAGAGGAGGCAACCGAGGCGACGCAAAAGCTGACGCGAACCGCTATCGCCCAGCCCGCCCTCTTCACCATTGAATATGCGATGGCGCAACTCTGGATGGAGTGGGGCGTCCAGCCGCAGTCTTTGATGGGGCATAGCATCGGCGAGTACGTGGCCGCGTGCCTGGCTGGCGTTTTCTCTCTGGAAGATGCGATCCGCCTGGTCGCGCTGCGGGGCAAAATGATGCAGGCATTGCCCGGCGGTGACATGCTCGCCGTGTCGCTGTCGCCAGTCGATCTACAGCCGCTCTTGAACGAGCAGCTTTCTCTAGCAGTTATCAATACTCCGACGCGTTGTGTGCTTGCGGGTACGAAAGAGGCAGTGCGAGCTGTCGAGGAAGTACTTGCTGAGAAGGGCGTGATGACGCGTCGTTTACATACATCTCATGCATTTCACTCAAGTATGATGGACCCGATCCTGGCGGCCTTTACCGCTGAAGTGAAAAAGGTCCAGCTCAAAACACCCACGCTGCCTTTTGTCTCGAACGTCACCGGTACCTGGATTACGGAAGCGGAAGCAACCGATCCCGGCTACTGGGCACGCCATTTGCGCCAGACGGTGCAGTTTGCCGCCGGTCTTCAACTCCTGATGGAGGAGCCGCAGCGCGTGCTGCTCGAAGTCGGTCCCGGCTCGGCCTTATGTGCGCTGGCAAAGCAACATCCGAGAAAGCAAAAGGAGCAGCGTGTTCTTTCATCTCTGCCTCATGTCCAGCAGCAAGGATCTGATCTCGCGCATCTCTTACAAACGCTGGGTCAGCTCTGGATAGATGGCGTATATATAGATTGGTCCAGGTTTACTGGCAATAACTGGCAACGCATTCCTTTACCGACGTATCCGTTTGAGCGTCAGAAGCACTGGATTGAAGCGCCCACATTAAAACAGCCGGAAGCGACATATCATAGTGGCGACTCTCATGATGCTCTCCCCCAGCAGAAATTTTCTATATCCATAGAAGGGAAAAACAGAGAAATGGCTGTATCTAACTCTCATATGTTTACAGAAGCACGCCAGAAAGAAGTCATGACACAGCTCAAGGATATTTTTGGGCGATTGCTCGGCACTGATCTTATGGCCGTTGATCCCCAAAGTTCTTTCCTTGAGATAGGAGCCGATTCTCTTCTGCTTATGCAAGCCAGCCAACGAATTAAAGACGTATTCAGTGTAAAAATTCCTTTCCGTCTCCTTCTGGAGGATTATGATACGTTTGATTCGCTCGCAACGTATCTCGACCAGGAATTACCCCCTGATTTCTTAAAAAAACAAACACCCGTAGTCGCGGAGCCAGCACCAGCCCAGCCAGCCCAGGCATGGCAGGAGCCTATCACCCAGAGACTGACGGCCCAGTTGCCGCCGCTTTCGGCCCCATTGCCGCCGCTCTCCGCTCCGTTGCCACGACTTTCGGCTTCACCGCTTTCGGGTCCGTTGATGCCTGCTTACCAATATGCCAGTGGCGCAACCAACGAGCAGAATGGTACACAATCGAAGCTTGAGACCATTGTCGAGCAGCAGCTTTACTTAATGGCTCAAATGGTCGAGCAGCAACGTACTCTTATGTCTCAACAATTACAGGCGTTGGGAACTCGTCCCCTCACAAGCGAGCTGCCATCTATCGGTGTGCAGGAAACGCTTATGCCCATGTCGGCTGCCCCATCGTTCAACGGCACCACTTATCAACAGGAGCTTCCTCCTGCTGTGATGCATGATGATGTGTCGCAACAGCCAACTACCAGGTTGCAGCCAGTTGAGGGGGAGACTGCTGTCCTCAGCATGCAGATGGACCCGGAAACCTATGTGCCTTATCAGCCGAGAAAAACGGGGGCGCTTGGCGGTCTTACAGTCGAGCAACATCAGTATATCGCGTCATTGATCGAACGCATCGCGCGCAAAACCAAAGGTTCGAAACAGCGTGCGCAAGATTATCGCAAGTTTCATGCCGACAATCGTGGCACTGCTGGCTTTAATCTCACGTTCAAAGAGATTGTCTATCCGCTGGCTATCGAGCGAGCGGAAGGGGCGCACGTCTGGGACGTTGACGGCAATGAATACATTGACGTTGCAATGGGCTTTGGTGCTCTGCTTTTTGGGCATTCTCCCTCTTTTATCATGGAGACGCTACAGGAGCAAGCCCGGCGTGGTATCGGGCTCGGTTGGCAATCGGGTCTGGTCGGTAATGTTGCTCAATTGTTCTGTGAAATTACAGGTGCAGAGCGAGTAAGCTTCTGCAATTCTGGTACGGAAGCGGTCATGACCGCGATTCGCCTGGCGCGCACCACCACAGGGCGTTCCAAAATAGCGGTTTTCGCTGGCTCATTTCATGGCACCTTTGATGGCGTGCTGGTCAGGGCGCAAGAGACTGCCAACAAGTACTTGCGCACCATCGCTCTGGCACCTGGCACTCCGGCCAGCATGATCGAAGATGTAATCTCGCTCTACTTTGGCAGACCGGAATCGCTGGAGACGCTCAAAGCTCACGCGCAAGAACTGGCGGCAATTATCGTTGAGCTGCCGCAGAGCCGCCGACCCGATCTGTTGCCCACAAAGTTCCTGGAAGAGCTGAGAAAATTCACGGCAGAATCCGGCATCGCCCTGATCTTTGATGAGGTTGTCGCGGGCTTCCGTATGCACCTGGGCGGCGCGCAGGCGCTGTTTGGCGTGCAGGCCGATCTTGTCACCTACGGCAAAGCGTTTGGTGGTGGTCTGCCGGTAGCCGCTATTGCTGGTAAAGCAGAGTATATGGCGGCGGTGGATGGCGGCGTATGGCAGTATGGAGATAGCTCTATCCCCGATGCCACCCAGACCTTTTTTGCTGGCACGTACTTTAAGCATCCGCTGCTAATGCCTGTTGTCTGGTCCATTCTAAAGCATCTCAAGGCCAGCGGCCCGCAACTTCAGGAGCGACTGAACGAGCGCACCACCCGGTTGATGCAGCGCCTTGACGCGATCTTTGAAAAGATGCAGGTGCCGATACGCACGATCCATTTTGGTTCGCTCTTCCGCCTTGTGTTCCCTCCGGCTTACAAAGCAGTTGATGCCAATCTCTTCTTCTATCATCTGCTTGAAAAAGGCGTCTATATGGCCGAGACGCGTAACTGCTTCCTTTCAACAGCTCATACCGATAGTGATCTGGACTATATCGTACAGGCTGTAGAGGAAACATTGAAAGAATTGCTGGCAGGCGGCTTCTTTGCCGGCTCCTTCCCCTTGCCAG
>DASTZT010000759.1:0-4295 GCA_035764225.1 Ktedonobacteraceae bacterium | reverse complement strand
CTATTTGCAGAAACAGGCACGAAAAAAGGGTCAGCAGAAAGGTCGCGATGCGAAATGTGCCCTCATAGTAGGCAACGGCGGTCCCCACCAGCACCGGGCTAACCGTTGCCATCAGCGTAAAAGGTCGGCTCGTCTTGACCCAGATTTTCCAGGCAGGAGCAGGCTGCGCAGGAAGCGTCTGTATCTCTTCCATCTCACAATATCCTCTATCTACAGAACTCAGTTGTCATAGTTCGCTTGACCATCCACTTTAAATAGTAAGGCGTCCACAGCCAAAAAGTCAAAAAAACCTGTGCTGGCTACATGATAACCGTACCCGCACTATTGCTATCAGGCGTCTTTGTGTTGTTCGTAGGCAACAATAGAGTCAAAGCAGAAAGGATTACAGACTGATGGCAAGTGTAAAAATGCGTCCAGACACCGCAGCCGAGGCTCAGATGGAGTACTTCCGTATTACCGATCAGGTTCCTAACCAGGTCTGGTACTGGAGTGCGCTGACCTCTATCGTTACTTCGGCCACACTCTTTGTAATGGGCAAACGCGATTGGAGCATCTTTATTGGACAATGGCCGCCGACATTCTTGCTCTTCGGCCTCTTCCATAAGCTGCTCCGGCCTTCTCGCAGGTACAATTACTAAGTAGTTCGAAGTAACGGTAATGGCGTATCCGCGTCGGCATACGCCATTGCCACAAATGCTTTACCTCCCAAAACGCTTTAAGCGCAACGAGTTGCTCACCACCGTGACCGAGGAGAGCGCCATCGCGGCTGCCGCGAAGATAGGTGCCTGCTCCCGTAAGAAGGGAATCAAGGGCGAGAGGATCGCCAGCGGGATCAGCACGACGTTATAGGCAAAGGCCCAGAACAGGTTCTGCCTGATGGTGCGCATGGTCGCGCGGGAAAGCGCCAACGCCGTCGCCACACTGCGCAGATTGCCTTTGACCAGCGTAATATCCGCCGCCTCCATCGCGATATCAGTTCCCGTTCCCATCGCGATCCCCGCATCGGCTTGCACCAGCGCGGGCGCATCGTTAATGCCATCGCCCACAAAAGCTACCACCAATCCCTGCTCCTGAAGTTGCTTGACCTGCCGGGCTTTATCCTCTGGTAGCACCTCCGCTAAAACATGCTCGGCAGCAATACCAACCTGGGAGGCAATAGCAGCCGCCGTCCGCTGATTATCGCCGGTAATCATCCAGACAGTCAGCCCTTGCTGTTGTAACTGCCTGACCGCATCAACCGAGCCAGCTTTGATGGTATCGGCAACGGCCACAATACCGACGATCTCGCCATCAATCGCTACCAGCATCGCCGTCTTGCCCTGCTGCTCTAACGCCTCCAGTTGTTCCCGCAACGCATTATAGGCAACAGCCCTCTCGTTAAACAAGCGCCGCGTCCCAATCAGCAGCGTATGCCCCTCAACGCTGGCCTCTAAACCACGACCAGCCAGCGCCGTAAAGTGCTCCGGCATCGTGGTCAGCGGGATCTCACGTATTTTCGCGCCTTCGACAATGGCAGAGGCTAAAGGATGCTCGGAACCTTGCTCAGCTGCGGCACCCAGGCGCAAAACTTCATCGGCCTGCCGCTCAGCGACGGTTACGATATCCGTCAGTTCAGGCTTTCCTCTGGTAATCGTCCCGGTCTTATCAAGCAGCACGGCTCGTACAGCCTGAATACGCTCAAGGCTCTCGCCGCCTTTGATTAGTATGCCCTGCTCCGCGCCTTTGCCCGTACCAACGATGATCGCGGTCGGTGTCGCCAGCCCTAACGCACAGGGACAGGCAATGACCAGCACAGTAATGGCGGCAACAATGGCCACAATCCAGGGGCTACCACTGCTCATATCGCCCATACTGCCCGCCTGGCCTAGATTCCCAACGATCAGCCAACCGATGAAGGTGAGCAACGAAATCACCAGCACAACTGGTACGAAAATGCTGGAGATGGTGTCAGCGAGACGCTGAATGGGGGCTTTCGAGCCTTGCGCCTGCTCGACCAGACGAATAATATTGGCCAGGGTGGTATCCGCTCCCACTCTGGTCGCCTGCATGCGCAACAGCCCGCTCTGGTTGATGGTCGCTCCAATGAGGGGATCATGCTGGACCTTCTCGACTGGCATGCTCTCGCCCGTTATCATCGACTCGTCCACCGCCGACGTGCCAGAGAGCACAATCCCGTCAACTGCGATCTTTTCCCCAGGTCGTACAATCAACTCATCACCGACCCGCACCTGCTCAACGGGCAAAGCTCTTTCCTTCCCATTGCGTACAACATGAGCGATACGCGGCTGCAATCCCGCCAACTTTTTGATCGCTTCGTTGGCCTGACCTTTGGCACGCGCTTCCAGATATTTGCCCAGGAAAATGAGCGTGATAATCAGGGCCGCCGTATCATAAAATGTCATGGAGCCAACAATTTGTGGGAAGAAGGTAGCCACAACGCTCATCGCATAGGCTGCGGTTGAGCCGAGCGAGACGAGCGTGTCCATATTGGCACTGCCATGACGCAGCGATTTGAGCGCACCACGATGAAACTCCCAGCCCACCAGCGCCCAGACGGGAGTGGTCAGGATCAGCAAAAGATAGTTTTCGCCAGGGAAGCGGTTCATGAAAAACATATTGAGGATGGCGATGGGTATGGTGAGCGCGACACCCAGAATCAAGAGATTACGCTTATGGATGATCTCCTCCTGCCTGCGCCTGCTCTGCTGATCTAGTTGCGTCTGTGCAGCCTCAGCCATTGCCACAACATCCACGCTCTCATCCTCGTCCTCTGGCTGATCCCGCGAGTCAGGGGTCGCCGGCGTGGCTACAGGTGAAGCTTTATAGCCGACCACCTCTACTTTTTTTACCATCTGCTCAATATCGGTCTGCTGCGCGTCATAGGTCACGGTTGCCTGTTCGGTGGCGAAGTTGACGCTGGCATCCTTTACACCGGGAACTTTCTTCAGACCTTTTTCAATGCGCATGGCGCACGAGGCGCATGACATCCCTTCCAGGTCGAGCAGCACACAGCTCTCAAGCCCTTCCGTCGCCTCTCCTGGCTGATGCTCTATCGGTTCCGTTGTGGAACGGTTGATATTTACTGACATATTGGCATTCCTGTCTTTCCATATACCCTACCCCCCTGGTATGGGTATATGGAAAGTATAGGACATATTGTGGGTAATGTCAAATCAGCATCTCTGCCGTCCGTTCTAAAAAGCATTCCCAGCAGGGCAAGCGCGAGGCCCCCTCCCAAGCCCATTCACCACCCCTTGCCCCTACCGGTTCCCCCATGATCTCGCATGCCGCCACAAAAAACATCATTGAGCGGGAATCTCGATGGGTGGACGGATGCTGGTAGGGGCAAGGGGCGGTGGCACGAGGGCGGATGGGCCTCCTTGCCGCCAGCCTGAGCGGAGCTAGCTGTGCAGCAGCGTTGGCTGGCGGAATTTCAAGAACGAGCGCTTGCCCTGCTCAGGAGAGGAGCTGCTATGCCGTGAACCACAAATACACAGCCAGTATAATACCGATCAGACCTGCTAAAATAGTCAGAATAATAGAGAAAGCTGTAGATGGATGGAAGCTGTCGTTATCGATGGAGCGACGGATGTTGAGGAAGTTGAGCAGCGCGAAGATTATGAGAATAACCCCCAGCACCGTCACCGCAACGCCAATCACGGTGGAATAATGCAATGGAATGTTAGAGAAGGAGTTTTTGATCGATAGCTCGCGCAGCAATAGCCCGAAACGCGCGATAACAAAGCCAAAGGTGATCGTCGCCAAACCGGTGCGTATCCAGGCCAGAAAAGTGCGTTCGTTCGCTAAATGATCGTTGATTTTTTTGCTGACAAGGCCATGCTTCCCCTCAAACACCTCTTTCTCGGTATCGTCTACACTCTCGTTCTTCTGCATGGCTTTTCCGTCCTTTATTTATCACTTGTCCCTACGGTTTTTCCTAATTCCGGCGCACCAGGGCAGGGGCAAGCCCGGCCCCTACGGTTTTTCTATCTGATGGCATTTTCTCTTTGCCTGCTCGCCGTTTGCGCTGCCTCTTTTTTCAAGCCGGGCACGGGATAGGAAAGTTTGAAAACGGAGAACAGGTAATAGAGCGAGGGGAGCAGGATTACCAGGCCACAGGCAATCGCTATTATCAGCGCGAGAATGACGCCGGGTTCATTAGCAGAGTTGGCTATCGTAAAATGAGGGGGAATAATATAGGGATATTGCGATAGACCCCACGATCCCAGCAAAAAAGCCGCTTCAGCGATCACCAGGATACGTGCTAACCGATAGCGTCGATAAAACAGCGCGGC
>DASTZT010000758.1:0-18360 GCA_035764225.1 Ktedonobacteraceae bacterium | reverse complement strand
CTTTACGGAAAGATGTGTGTTGTTGCCTTCCTGTCGGCTGAAAATCCATATGCATAAATAGCAAGAAAGCCGTAGCCAAAACATAGGAGATTAGATCGAATAAGAAGGGCAGAGCATTCAAAACGCCAAAAAGATATCCTCCCAGCATAGGGCTCACCATAACCGTTACACTCTCCCCCACCTCATTTTGTGCCACAGCATCTGGTAATTGCCCTTCCGGTACCACATGGGGCAAGGCAGCAATACTGCTCAGACCGAAGAAGATGGACAGGGTTCCATCGATGAAGGCGACAATACACAACTGCGCCAGAGTCAGGCGCAGGAAAAGCAACGCCAGGGGGATAGTGGCAATATTCGCCCCTCGACCAATATAGCAAAAGAGCATCACTTTTTTTCGGCTCCAGCGGTCTACCAGCACACCTCCTGGCAGACTGAAGAGCAGTGAGGGCAAGACACGCAGAGCTCCTACTAGCCCGGCATCCAGCGGCGAGTGCGTGAACGCTAAAACGAGGAGAGGAAAAGCAATCTCGGAGATACCACTCCCAATGGAGGATATTGCCTGACTGCCCCATAACAAGAGAAATCCTCGATTCCGCCATAACGGCACCTCACTGGCGTGTATCTCCTTTTGATCCTGCGCTTTCACGAGATCGCTGACCTCCTATTGCCATCACTATCATCGAACGAAGTGCTTACGCACCAGGACTAGTCAGGCAGGGCTTGTTCATGCAAATTCGTCGCCTGAAGGCGACTGGGTTCCTGATCTTTTTTATTAGCTTGCCGATACGCAGGAAAGCGGTGAAGCGGCAACATCGCATGTAGAGCGCTACCAGACCAATACCCCGCTCCACAAAGGAGTACTCCCAGAAGGACCGTCCCCCCGATAACACCCCAGCCATAACCACTACCAATTCCTATCATACTGGCAACCACCGCGCCTATATGGATAAGCGAGAAGAGATCGGTGCGATAGGCAAGCGGTATGGCCCAACCACAACCACCAGCGAGAATAGCCAGTAGCAATCCCCTCTGGCTATTTATAAAAAGGCCAAGTCCTAATCCGACCAGGACCGTTCCCCACCAGCCTCCCAACATATTACTGCCCCAGCATAATGCACTGCTCACAATCAGCACAACTATGAATGATGGCAAAGATTTTCTCATACGACCTCATTTATGGCAGCAATTGCCAGCGAATAGTCCTCGACAGCTTGCTTACCTGCGAACTTTGTAACAGGGGAAGATATCGGCCTTGCAGCCAGATCGCTATCTGGTTCTGGTACCACGGCGAGAGCGGATCTTCATCCTGCCCTCCAGGATAGATGCCTTCAGTCTGACCAGTCGCCCAGTCAACGATCATACGCCAACTCGGCCCATGAGTCGAGACCATGTTATCAGCGGCATTCACCGTCCAGTCGTCTCCCGCAGAAGGAAAGGGACCAGCTCCCAATTCGTCAATCTGAAAGAGCGATGGGATCAGGCGCGTATGCAATTTGCCCCATAGCCACAGTTCAGGACGTGCGCCCAGTTGTTTCGTGAGTTGAGCAATGGTTTTTTTATACGCTAGCACCATCACATCCGAGGCGCTACGCTCAAGGCCAGAAGGGAGAGAAAAAGCAGGATTATGCGCATCATGAAGCGTCCAGTTCTCAAGATCTTCACTCAGCGGAGCCTGATCGGTGCCAATGGCAAGAGAAGGAAATCGATCAGCAGGAACATGGCTAGCCTGCCACCAAGGCCCAAAGGTTTCCTGCAGGTAGTTCTGCCAGAACGTCCACCAGAGAGAGGGAGCAACCTCATTCTCATTCATCTCTCCATTCCACCCTTGCAATAGGGCTAGCCCACGCTGCTCCAGTACCGAAAACCCAGCCTGCTGTTGCAGTTCAGCAAGGAGCCGGGGAAGGATAAGCGTTGCGAGATAGTCATGAGTATCGTTTTGCAGGCGCTCCATATCCTTTACCGTCATATGAGAGCTTGTCGAAAGCTGCTGATATATTTCATCCGCTCGGTAGCCATTTTCAAAGTTATCAAACGTCGTTCCCACGTAATAGGGATAATTAGGACCGACAGGACGTTGATTAGCAGCAAAGACAAAGTGTTCTGGCGGATCATAGACCTGAGGAATAGCTGCGAAGGGAATCATGCCCATAACATCTGCTTCCCCCGTACCAGGTAGAGGCAACCAGGGAGAACCTGATCTGACGATAGGATAGGCACCGGGAGCAAGCAAACCGATATTCCCCTGATTATCTGCGTAGACAAAGGTCAATGCCGGGGCTACCCAGGTACGTAACGCATCCCGAAATTGAGCAAAATTCTTTGCCTGAATCAGGGCAAGAATGTTATCAACTTCATCCATAGATTGCGCCCCCATCCAGGTAACCGCGATGGTACTGCTGGGAAAACGCTGGGTTGCTAGCACAGGACCATGTACACTGAGCTTAATATCTAGAGAGAGAGAAGTCCCACCTTTGACAGGTATCACTTCATGAATGTGCTTAAAACGGTGCCAGGCACCATTCCAGTAATACTGGTCGGCATGGGCAGCATCCGTTTTTTCTAGATAGTACAACGTGCTCTGGTTCTGCGTATTCGTGATGGTCCAGGAAATAGATTGATTTTTTCCAATGAGTATGGTCGGTAGTCCAGGCACACCCACTCCCTGGAAGGTATAATCAGGCGAGGTTGCTTCAACCTGATACCAGATAGAGGGGAGTGTGAGATCCAGATGTGGATCTCCGCCCAGCATGGCCTTCCCTGAACTGCTACGGAAACCATTGACCGCCCAGCCATTGCTACTACCTGCATGATAGCGGAGCACCGAAGGGAGCTGGTTGATATATTGGGAAAGGTCGGCTACTGATGGTAGCGCCTCGTCAAGCGCCTGCTGTTGCTCCGCTAAAGGCTCCAGGGCGGCCTTCGTTTGATACGGGCCCGGATCATAGGGATGCTGGACATCTGATGGCAAAATTGGAAACCATTGCATCGCACGCTGGTAACCCAGGCTCTGCACCCGCATGGCATCATCCAACGGAGCACTGGAGAAATTTAGCGTCTCGACCAGGCTCTCTTGTATCGCCAGCGAGTCGATTGGCGTCCAGTCCTGCGGTTCATAGTGAAGCAACTGAAAGAGCAGCGGTAATGTATGCGTTCCTATCTGCTGATGGATAGAGGTATTGACCCCCTGTGCATAAGCGAGCAATGCTTGATGTGCTGGACTGGAAGGCGGCATGAGCTGCCAGTCAGCAGAGGCACTGCGTTGCAGTCCCAGGCTGAGTTCAAAGCGGTCTGAAGAGATGGCGTCGGCTCCAAGAACCTCCGACAATCGCCCCTCGGCACGGCGGCGCACAATATCCATCTGTGTTAACCGGAAGCGAGCATGCAAATACCCCATCGCCCAGAACAAGTCTGCATCGGTATGAGCCTGGATATGAGCTACGCCGCTCTGCTCAAAAAGAATTGTTACAGGCTGCTGGAGTTGCGGGAAGTGCCATGTTTCGCTATGAGCAATCGGTAATCGGTCGGCGATGTTCCAGAGACCTGTACCGGGATTAAGCGCAACCCCTAACGGAGGCAGAGAGCCTGCCCCAAAGGCTGCCACCCACAAGAGTAGTATAAGCACAAAGCACGATAGGCCCAGATTCAAGATACGCCATACACTGCGCGGACGCTCCTTCAGTATTGCTTCTCCCTCAAGTAAAGCTTCTTTTCTCACGCATTCTCCTTAATCTATCTGCTCGGTGCTTATATAGACGATAGCACCTCACCTATACTGATTCGTTCAATCCGAAAGTAGAAGAAGGGAAGGAGAGATGCCAGTTTGTCATCAAATCGCGGCTGATTGAGAATTGGAAAGCCCTGATGGCTTACAATATATATTGTTTTCTGCTTGAGAATAGCATATAATAAATAGGAATTCCTGTCAATACAGCAGAGCATGGCAACAGAACTTTCCAGAGCTTGTAGAAGTGATTGTAACTTAGGCTATGTTTGCATGCATAAACACTATAGCAATCATAGGGTTCCTGCTCTGAAAATGATGCATATACGAAGAAATATATACGCTTTGTGCGAGTGGAGACAAAAAAGGAGAACAGGAGTACACTAGGGTTTGCCCTGAAAAAACAAACAAGGAGCGTACTCAGCCGCTTGACAAAGCGACCGTTCTCACCACTTTTTTCCCATAGTCGATGACACAATGAAAGGGTCAGCCATGATCCAAACCGTCCTGAAGCGACCTGGGCCTGCTCCCCGTTGGGCAGATCTTGCTCTCTAAACCACTCGCACAATGCGTATAGTAACCCTCTTCTTCTGGCAAGAAACCAGAAGAGTGGACTACCAAAAGCACTCGCCTCTTTTCTATCAGAAAGAGGTGCAGGCATACAGGTCCTGAATAAGCGTTACCGTTGACTATATCAGATGGCTAAAGGTATCATGGGCACAATCTATGGCAGCTTCGTAGCAGGTCATGACGTTTTTCCCACTAAATCTTATTACGGGTAAATGAAGAGACCACTGGACGGAGAATTATATTACGATGTCTGATAGAAAACCATTTGCTTTCTCATCTTTTGTCGATATCGTCCAATGGAGAGCCGAACAGCAGCCTGAGCAACGGGCCTATACATTCCTGGAAGTCGGAGATGACAGGCTTCTTTCATGGAACTATGCTCAATTAGCGCAGCGTGCTCAGACAATCGCGGCCTACCTACAAGATCAAGGGCACAGTGGAGAACGCGCTCTCCTTCTTTACCCCCCTGGATTAGAGTATATTGCAGCTTTCTTTGGCTGTCTCTTGGCAGGTGTCGTTGCCGTTCCTGCATACCCACCGTCATTCAAGCGGGATGCATCCCGCTTGCGGAATATCGTAGACGATTGTCAGCCTGTATGCATGTTAACAACACAGCAGATCCTTACCTCTATGCGATCCGAGGTACAGGCCGACCTCTCCTCGACACAACGTCACTGGATACCCACAGATATCATCGACACCGCTCTCGCACAGCATTGGCACAGACCCGATATCCACAGCAACACCCTTGCGCTGTTACAATACACCTCTGGCTCAACCTCAACCCCAAAGGGGGTGATGCTAACGCATCAGAATTTACTCCATAATTCCGCACTCATAGCAAGCGCCTTCGAGACCGATGAGACGATTGAGGGGGTGAACTGGCTTCCTCCCTACCACGACATGGGATTAATTGGAGGGATCTTGCAGCCGCTCTTTCGTGGGTTCCCTGTCACGTTGATGCACCCTGTAGCCTTTTTACAGCATCCAGTGCGCTGGCTGACACTGATATCACAACAACCAATCGTAACAATGAGCGGTGGACCTGATTTTGCCTTCAGACTTTGTACAGACAAGATCACAGCAGCAGAGCGTGCTACACTTGATCTTAGCCGTTGGGAGCTTGCTTTCTGCGGAGCAGAGCCGATACAGCAGCAGACACTGATCGCCTTTGCTGAGGCGTTCGCTTCGTGCGGTTTTCGCTATGAGGCATTCTATCCCTGCTATGGACTGGCAGAGGCTTCGCTCCTCGTTACTGGTGGCAAGAAAGCGACCCCTCCAGCCCTTTTTAGAGCGCAGCGGCATGCATTGAAGGAACAGCATGCAATCGCAGCGCAGGACACAGATGAGGAGAAGACTATTGTAGGCTGCGGAACAATACAGGGGGATCAAGAGATCGTTATTGTCGATCCCCAGAGCACGCAACCCTGCGCAGATGGAGAGATAGGTGAGATTTGGATACACGGTCCTAGTGTGGCACAGGGCTATTGGGGCCAATCAGCATTGACAGCACATACATTCCAGGCACATCTGGCTGATAAACAAACTGGTCCTTTCCTACGAACAGGCGATCTGGGCTTTTTCCAGGGTCATGAACTTTTTGTCACCGGGCGTTTTAAAGACTTGATTATCGTGCGTGGACGCAATTATTATCCCCATGATCTTGAAGCGACTACAGCGCAGTGCCATCGCTATATTCGTACTGCTGGGGTAGCTGCTTTCTCCATCACTGAAGAGGCAGAGGAAAAGTTAGTCGTCGTCGCGGAGATTAATCGCCAGCATCGTGATGCGCCCCTGGACGATGTGTTGCGTGCCATCCGTCAGGCCATCGCGGAAACGCACGAGGTTACACCGCACACCATCCTCCTGGTCAAACCGGGCAGCATTCCCAAAACATCAAGCGGGAAAATTCAGCATCACCTTTGCACATCGCTGTTTGTCGCACATCAGTTTGTCACACTGGCGGAAAGTAGCATAACAGGCAACAACGAGTTACCGCCCATCTCTGTAACGGGCCAGGAGGTTCTCAACGCCTCGGCTGAACAACAACCGGAACGACTGGAAAGCTATCTTCGACAGCTCTTCGCACAGGCGGTTGCCCTCCCACTCGCGCAGATCGCACCAACGTGTATCGTCAGCTCCCTCGGCCTGGACTCACTAAGTGCGATAGAGCTGCAACACCATATAGAGCAGGAACTGAATGTTACGTTTCCCCCTCACTTGCTCTTATCTGATCTCACGCTCAACCAGTTGGTCGAACACCTGCTACCTTTGTTACGTGGAGCCACCTCACAGGTAATAGAACCAACACGTACCGCACCGAATACGCCGCTTCCCCTTTCCTATGGCCAGCGCGCACTTTGGTTTATCCAGCAATTGGACCCAAAGAGTAACGCTTATAACATCGGCGCGGCGCTGCTTTCACATACCCCTCTCAATAGCAATGCCCTCCAACAAGCTCTGCAAGCACTGATACAGCGACATCCCATTTTACGCACAACCTTTATGATGGACAATAACGGCACTCCCTTTCAGGTGCTTCACCCCGCTAGCGGCGACTATTTCACGACCATTGATGCTTCTACCCTGGATGAGCCAACCCTCAAAGCACGTCTGCATCAGCTTGTTCAGTTGCCATTTAACTTATGCGACGGCCCTCTTATACGGCTTTATCTTTTTGAAAATTACCTTTATGAGAAACAGGTATTGCTGCTTGCGATACATCATAGTATTACTGACTTCTGGTCGCTGGAAATCCTGCTGCAGGAGTTGCTTCAGTTCTACCAGGCAGCGATTACAGGAGGCATGCTCAGTCTGCCCTCGCTCACGACAACATATGCTGACTATGTGTCCTGGCAAGCTGACTTTATAGCTAGCAGCGAAGGAGAGCGACATTGGGAGTACTGGCGTGAGCAACTTCAGGGCGAATTGCCAATGCTCCTGCTACCGACCGATAAACCACGAACTGCCGTAAAGCGGTATGACGGCTTAGTGGAGCGCCGCAAATTGACGCCGGAACTCTCCCATGACCTGCAAGAACTGAGCCGTTCACAGTCCGTTACGCTGCATACCCTCTTATTGACGGCATACCTGGTATTGCTCCATCGTTATACAGGGCAGAAAGAACTCCTGCTGGGAACCGCAACCTCAGGGCGAGTCCGAGCGGAATTCTCGCCTCTACTGGGCTACTTTGTTAATCCGGTCGTGATTCGGGCGCACATTGATAGGGGGCTAGCGTTTTTGCACTTTCTCAAACAGGTTCGTCACATCACGCTGGCCGCCTTAGAGCATCAAGCGTATCCATTCCCGCTCCTGATTGAACGGCTCAATCCAGAGCGGGGCCATGGGCAAACCTCTCTCTTCCAGACCCTCTTCATCTTTCAACAGAAACATCTTTCACAGGGAGGACACTCAGGGGCACAGATACCCATAGCGAGTCTCATGTTGGAGGAGCTCCCACTTGAAGAATGCGGCGCACCATTTGACCTGACGATGCGTATCGTAGCTGCACCTACAGAGCTAACCATCGAGCTTGAGTATCGTCGGGATCTTTTTGAGCATACAACGATCCAACGTATGCTCGAACATTTCTCGGTGCTGCTTCAGCATATGGTCATCTCTCCACAGCAGCAGATCGCTTTGTTTCCCCTCTTAGGGGAACGAGAGCAGCGACAGCTGGTGCGAGATTGGAACGCCTCTCAGCAAGCCTATCCACTGATAAATGGACTACATCAGCTTTTCGAAGCTCAGGCAGAGCTGACCCCAGAACGCTCTGCCATATTTTGCAACGAGGGAAGCATAACCTACAACACCTTAGAGGCTCGCGCTAATCAGCTTGCGCGCTTTCTGCGCAAACGAGGGATCGGGCCAGAGGTCCTGGTGGGTCTTTGTGTGGAGCGTTCTTTGGAGATGGTTGTGGGTATTCTAGGAATTCTCAAAGCTGGAGGAGCCTATGTACCACTTGATCCATCTTACCCCATAGAGCGTCTACACTTCATGCAGAGAGATAGCCATATCTGCATCTTACTCACGCAGAAACGTTTCGCCACGCTGGCCCTTGAGGGATTGGATAGCATTCTGCTCGATGATGACTGGTGGCAAATTGCTCAGGAGCCAATGGATCGTCTATCTTTCGTCAGCTATCCAGATCAGATGGCCTGTATATTGTACACTTCGGGTTCGACAGGCAAACCTAAAGCAGTTATCGAGCAACAAAACAATCTGGTCAATCGCTACTTCTGGCATCGTCAGGCTTACCCGCTGCACAGCGACGACCATTGCTGTTTAAAGACGGCCATCAGCTTTGTTGATGCCATCGGTGAACTTTTCAGCCCTCTCTTGCAGGGCGCGCTGATCGTTATTCTTACCGACGAGCAGGCAAAAAATCCTGAATTGTTGCTTCAGCAGTTGGCCCAACAGCAGATCTCTCGTATCCTCCTGGTACCGGCGCTTTTACGTACACTTCTGGAGAGTTATCCAGACCTGGCACAACGCTTACCATCGCTGTGGCACTGGACAAGTAGTGGGGAAGCCGTTTCCCCGGACCTGACACGATTATTCCATGAGATATTGCCCGGTCGCACCCTGACCAATCTCTATGGCTCCTCTGAGGTCGGCCCCGATGCCAGCTACTATGATATACCGCCGGGAGGCCCACTCCTTCAGCGTATTCCTATCGGGCACGTCATCTCCAATGCAGAGATCTATCTACTCGATGAACAGTTTCAACTTGTTCCTATCGGCGTCACTGGAGAGATCTATGTCGGAGGTCTGGTCGTAACCCGAGGGTATCTCAACCAGCCTACGCTTACTGCCGAGAGGTTTCTGCCCAATCCCTTCAGTCAGACCCCCGGCACTCGCCTCTATAAGACCGGGGATCTAGGCCGTTATCGCACAGATGGCATCCTGGAATACCTTGGTCGTAGCGATCACCAGGTAAAAGTCCGAGGGAATCGTGTGGAACTAGGCGAGATCGAGGCAGTGCTCAAGCAGCACCCCGCCGTATCTGATGCGCTCGTCACAACCCAGGAGCACGCTGGTGAGCAGGCGCTGATCGCTTACGTGACGCTACAACGCGAAGCACAGGAACAGATGGCCCAGACACCACAATTTAGCCTCTTCTATTTCGCTGATAATGGCGCGATCACCGAGACAGAACGCTATCAGCTTTACCTTGAGAGCGCTCGTTTCGCCGATACACATGGCTTTACCGCCATCTGGACGCCTGAGCGTCACTTTCACGCGGTTGCCGGGCTCTATCCCAATCCGTCGGTATTAAGTGCCGCGCTTGCCATGATTACTGAGCGTATTCAACTACGCGCTGGTAGTGTCGTGCTCCCCTTACAGAATCCTTTGCGTGTAGCCGAGGAGTGGGCTATCGTTGATAATCTCTCAAAGGGACGCGTGGGGCTGGCATTCGCCTCAGGATGGGTTCCTAATGACTTTGTCTTCTATCCAGAACATTTTGCCAGAAAACGCGAAGTCCTTTTCCAGGGCTTGCAACAGGTACGTCAACTCTGGCGAGGCGAGCCTATTGCCGCAACCAACGGCGTAGGAGCATCGGTACAGGTAAGAGTCTTCCCTCTCCCGCTCCAGCCCGAATTGCCGATCTGGCTCACCTGTACAAGCGATCCTGCACAGTTTGAAAAAGCGGGCGAACTGGGTGTTTCTGTCCTCACAGCTCTGCTGAGCCAGACGCTTGAAGAGGCAGAGGAGAAGATCGCCCTCTACCGTCGCAGTCTAGTGCAACATGGGCATGATCCACAGCAAGGACACGTCACGATGATGCTGCACACCTTTCTGGGCGAAGACTTAGAAGAGACCATCGCACTCATCCGCGCCCCCTTCTGTCAATATATGAAATCGCATGTGGGGCTGATCGAAACGATGGTGAAAAGCCTCAACCTCCAGATTGACTTTACCGCCGAGAAAGAGCTGGATATGCTGGCAGAGCTAGCTTTTGAGCGTTATCGGCAGTCGGCGGCATTATTTGGCACGCCGGAGAGCTGTCTGCCTCTGGTCGAGCGGTTAAGTGCCATCGGCGTCGATGAGATTGCCTGCCTGATCGACTTTGGGATGAGTTTTGCTGAGGTCATGGGTGGTCTGCAACAACTTGATCGGCTACGCCAAATCAGCCAGCATCAGATGAGTAAGGTACCCCATATGCTGCGTGAGACATTGCAAGCGCAACTTCCTGACTATATGCTCCCACGGGGCATCATACAACTCGAACAGTTTCCCCTTCTGCCAAATGGTAAAGTGAATCGTCAGGAACTACCGCTCCCCTCAATTACTGCTCGCGGAGGTCACACCCCATATGTAGAGCCACAAACAGAGGCCGAGGCCCGGCTCATCGATATCTGGCAACGGGTACTCCAGATAGAGCGTATTGGGATGGAGGATAACTTCTTTGAACTGGGCGGACACTCTCTGCTGGCGGTCAAGATTGTCACAGCAGTACACGATACTTTTGAGATCAATCTCCCTTTAGCAAGTCTCTTTCAAGACCCTACCCCACGCGGTATGGCGACGCTTATGAAGAAGATACAGGCCGAGGAACAGGCGCAACTTGCCACTATTGCTCGGCTCATGCAACAGATCGAAGACCTTTCCACTGAAGATGTTGAACGGTTACTGAAGGAGAAGCAGTCGTTTTCTTAGGCAGGTTAGGAACACATACATGCGATTTGATATCTCAGATTACTTATCACGCCTGGATCCCAAAAAACAGGAACTCTTGCGCCTGATGTTGAAAGAAGAGGGAATTAGCCTGGCGCAGACGCATATCGTGCGGCAGCCGCGCACCCGTCCGCACTTTCCGGCCTCATATGCCCAACAGGGTCTCTGGTTTCTTGAACGAATGGATGCTGGTTCCGGTCTTTATAATGTGGTCATACCGGTACACCTGAGCGGTAAGCTAGAGAAGCAGCTTCTGGAGTACAGTATTGATCGGGTTATTCAACGCCATGAAAATCTGCGCACGACCTTCCATATGCTGGATGATCAGCTTACACAGGTAATCGGTTCTGCATGGCAAATGAGGCTTCCACTCATTGATCTGACCACCCATCCTGGCTGGAAGCGCGAACAGTGTATCCAGCAGATCATCAAAGAAGAGGCCCACTATCTGCTTGATCTTGAGCGTGGCCCGCTTCTACGCGCTTGCATTGTGCGTCTGGAGCAGGACACACACCTGATCATCTTCACCATGCATCATATTATCTCAGATCGCTGGTCCTGGGGAGTACTGTTACAAGAACTGCAAATATGCTATACCGCGCTCGCGCAGGGAGGCCCCATCGAGCTAGCAGACTTGCCTATACAGTATGCTGACTACGCAGTTTGGCAGCGATCCTGGCTTGAAAGTGCTACTGCGCAGAAGCAACTTGAGTATTGGCAACAGCAGTTGGCAGGTGTCCCTGCCGTAATGCCGCTACCTCTTGATCGCCCCCGCCCGGCACAACGCTCAGGACGCGGGGCGTTGCTTCCCTTCACCCTCTCGGTTGATTTGACTGCACAGATCCGTGCTTTCTGTCGGAGCGCGGAGGTCACACCGTTTATGGCTCTGCTGGCAGCCTTCAAAGTCTTGCTCTTCTGCTATACGCACCAGGGGGACATTGTGGTCGGCTCTCCGGTGGCCAATCGTACCCACAGCGAGTTGGAGCCACTGATTGGCTATTTTATTAATACGGTGGTACTGCGTACCTGGTTAACGCCCGACAACACGTTTTACGAGGTCGTACAGGCTGTACGTAAAGTGACCACTGAAGCATACGCCCGTCAGGAGATGCCCTTCGATAAACTCGTCGAAGCGCTCAGACCGGTGCGACATACGAGCTATACCCCGGTGTTTCAGGTTGTCTTTGCCTATCAGAACACCCCTATGCCCGCGCTAACGCTACCGCAACTAACGCTTACCCCTGCAATCGCGGATACGGGTCTGGTCCCATATGATGTGATTCTGACGTTCGAAGACATGGAGCAAGTCCTGACAGGTTCCCTGGAATACAATACTGATATCTTTGAGGCCGATACTATCCAACGACTACAAGAAAATCTGCTATTCCTGCTGCGCATCGTCCTGGCTCACCCCGACCAGCCCCTGAGCACCCTCTCTATTCCGACGGTTCCACCGTGGCCCCAGGCATTGATCGAGCAGCCTGTCACAACGCTCTTGCAGAACAGTACTCCGCAAACCGTCCATCAGTTAATCGAAGCTCAGGTAGAACGTACGCCCGACAGGCCAGCAATACGCTATAGAGGTGAGTCCATGAGCTATAAACAGCTCAATCACCTGGCAAACCGGCTAGCCAGACGGTTGCGCAAGCTAGGAGTAGGGCCAGAAACGCTCGTCGTCGTTGCTCTGGAGCGCTCGCTTGAACTGGTGATCGCCCTTCTCAGCGTTTGGAAGGCCGGAGGTGCCTACATACCGGTGGACCCCACTCACCCCATCGAACGACTCACGCGCATTTTACACAGTGTACATCCATCGCTACTGCTTGGTTCAGCTCAGCTAGCGCACCAACTGGATGCTCAGAATCTTGCGTGCAGAATATTGACGCAAGAGCAGCTTTCAGCCGAATTGTACTCGAGCGCAGAGCCAGCCGACAAAGAGAATCTTCCTTGCCTCACTCTGGGTGACAACCTGGCCTATGTTATTTATACCTCCGGTTCAACTGGCCAGCCAAAAGGAGTGCAAATACCCCACCACGCCGTTGTCAATTTATTGCTCTCAACTCAACAAGAACCCGGCCTGTTCGATACGGATACGATGGTGGCTATCACAACCATCACATTCGATATTGCGGCACTTGAACTTTTCTTGCCACTGCTCGTCGGGGCGTGTGTGGTGCTTGCTGAACAGAAGCACCAGGGAGATGCCCAGGAATTGCAAGCCCTGATAAGGGCAACGAATGCAACAGTGATGCAGGCTACGCCAATTACCTGGCGGCTGCTTCTGGATGCAGGCTGGTCAGGACACCCACAATTTAAGGCGCTCTGTGGAGGCGAAGCTCTTCCCCTGGATCTTGCTCGACAGTTACGTTCACGCGTTGGCGTGCTCTGGAACATGTACGGCCCGACTGAGACCACGATCTGGTCAAGCGTGGGGGAGGTTGAACGCAATCCACAGGTGATTACGCTGGGGAAACCAACCACCAATACTCAACTCTATTTGCTCGACGAGCAGATGCGGCCCATTCGGGCGGAGGAGGTTGGCGAACTCTATATTAGCGGCCTCGGCTTGAGCAGGGGCTATCTTCAGCAACCAGACCTCACAGCGGAGCGATTTGTGCCCAACCCCCTTGCACAGCAGCCAGGGCAACGGCTGTATCGTACTGGCGACCTGGGCCGCCTGGACTCATCTGGTCGCATCGCATTTGTGGGTCGCATTGATCACCAGGTAAAGATCAGAGGCTATCGTATAGAGCCTGGCGAGATTGAAGCCGTGCTGCTTCAGCATACAGCGGTTCAGCATGCGCTCGTAGTAGCTTATGGCGATACCTTATCAGGGAAACAGTTGGCCGCCTACGTTACATTACATAGCCAGTTCTCTGCCGCCGACGTGATGGAGCAAGAATCTGCCGACCAGCTGGTTGAACAATGGGCACAGGTGTGGGATCGCGTCTACCATGACACATATCATCAAGACCGTATGCGTGCATACAATACGGTCTGGAGCAGCAGCTATACTAATGAACCCATCCCACTGGGGGAACTAGAAGAATGGCTCGCCTGTACAGTGGAACGCATTCGTTTGCTCGACCCCAGCCGCATCCTGGAAATCGGTTGCGGGACAGGCGCACTATTAGAACGGCTCGCTCCTCACTGCGAGATCTATTACGGTACTGACCTTTCGTACGAAGGCTTGCAAGTATTGCGCGCTCATCTCCCACATCTGGAGCTAGGCCCGGCCCATATTACGCTGCTACAACGGCCAGCCAACGACCTGGCAGGTCTCCCAACAGGTCTGTTCGATACTATCATTCTCAATTCAGTGGTTCAGTACTTCCCCGACATTGATTATCTCATGCAGGTTATCGAGCAGGCGTTAGCTTTGCTGGCCGTAGGGGGACGCATCTTCATTGGAGATGTACGTTGTCTGCCACGGCTTGAACTCTTTCATACTGCGATTCAACTTTATCGGGCGCAGGATGATGTGAGCAAAGCGCAGTTATATCAACGCATTCAACAACAGATAGCCTATGAACAAGAGTTGGTTATTTCTCCAGCATACTTTACCTTGCTCCAGCGCCGCTTCCCCCAAATCACCGGTGTTGAGATTCAATTGAAGCGCGGCAAGCAGAAGAATGAACTGAATCTCTTCCGCTATGATGTGATCCTAATAACAGGCACCCCGAACCCTTCCGTAGGGGATGCGAGGGAGATGGATTGGTCAGAGCATCCGCTCTCCCTCGCAGCACTGCAACAGATGTTGCAGCAAGAGCAACCGATGATGCTCCGTCTGACCCACATTGCAGATGCACGTTTACAGATGGAAAAGCAGGCTTTGAACTGGGTAAAGGCATCCGGTGGCCCATCAACTATTGGCGAGTGGCGCGGGTCATATGCCTTACAGAACTCGGAGCCTGCACTTGACCCCAATGACCTCTGGGATCTTGAGGAGGTACTGCCCTATACTATCGCGCTGACATGGCAGGAAAACGAACGAGGGGGGGGCTTTACGGCCCTATTTACTCATCACTCGCAGCACTACGCTACCATGCCTCCCATATCTCCAGCCATAGCCAAAAACGCGGTCCCTGGCGAGGGCATACCTCTTCCCTGGCATCAGTATGCTAATCGACCCCTCCAGGGCCGACTACAGCAGGAGATTGTGCTCCAACTCCGTGAAATGCTGCAGCAGCATCTACCGGGATATATGATTCCAGCCGCAATCGTGGTACTTAAACGCTTTCCTACTACTCCTAGCGGGAAGGTAGACCGTAAGGCTCTTCCTCTGCCCGACCAGGAACATCTGCCGCATAACGCCTGGTCTTTTATCGCCCCTCGTACCCCCCGTGAGCGTCTTCTTGCCACTATCTGGCGACGCCTCTTTGGTATCGAGCACATTGGTATCCACGATAACTTCTTTGCCCTGGGCGGCGATTCGCTGCTAGCCATTCAAGCTGTAGCACTGGCTAGAAGCGAGGGATTGAGTCTGACTCCTCAGCAATTTTTCTTGCAGGCAACCATCGCAGAACAAAGCGTCTGGCTCGATCAAGAGGAACAGATGAAGACAGCGCCAGCGCAGCCGCCGGTAGCCGCTCAGTCCCCGAATCTGTCTAGCGACAAGCTCGTGGCCGATATCGCCGATGCCGAGGCCCTCTATCCGCTTACGCCAATGCAACAGGGGATTTTCTTCCATCACCTCTACTCACCGGCTGCCGGTGAGTATATTGAGGTGCTCAGTTGCTCATTACCTGAGCCATTAGAGCTAGAGGCATTTCAACAAGCCTGGCGCGATGTGATCCAGCTTTATCCCGCTTTCCGCACGAGCTATCAGTGGGACGACGACCAACTTGTGCAGGTTGTTCATCACTATGCCGAACTGCCCCTCACACTTTATGACTATCGCAATCTTTCGCCAGATATGCAACAAACTCGCCTTGCGGAGCATATTCAGCAAGAGCGGCAGGGACGCTCCTTTGATCTAGCAACCCCTCCTCTTATGCATATTGTGCTCCTTCGTCTGGACCAACAGCGCTATCATTTGTTGTGGAGCATCCATCACTTACCGCTGGATGGCTGGTCGCTTCCACTTGTATTGCGCGAGGTCATGGCGAGCTATCAAGCATATTGTCATGGACGTATGATTGACCATGTAGCCTGCTCATTAACACCGCAGTACCTGCACTGGTTCCAGCAGCAGAACATGGAAGAGGCTGAACACTTCTGGCGTCGAGAATTACAGGGCTTTCTGACCCCAACGCTCCAACAGATCAGGCGAGCACCACAACATACAGCCAGTCAGGAATATGCGGAGCGAGAACTCATCATACCAGCTCCAGTCACTGCTCAGCTTACCGGATGGAGACGAGCACATAACTTGACATTGAATACGCTTCTACTTGGAGCCATAGCACTGCTGCTGGGCTATTATAGCAATGAAAACGATGTCGTCTTCGGCACTGTGGTTGCGGGACGCTCAGCCAATCTGGATGGTATGGAACGGGCCATCGGCAACTTCCTCAATACTATGCCGGTCCGTGTGCAAATAGCTCCTGGCACACCATTACTCACATGGTTACACCAATTGCAAGCACATCAGGCGCTCGCGCGTTGCTACGAATATTGTCCAATTGTACAGGTGCAGCAGTGGAGTGAGTTGCCCTCTGAGCAACATCTCTTTGAATGTGTATTTGTTCTGGATTACTATGCAGAGCACAGGATTCAACTGGAACAGACCGACGCTCCGACCTGGCATTACCGCATGGAGACCCTGCCTAAAACTGGTTACCCTCTCCATATCTGGGCCATTCCTGGGCAGGAGATCGTTCTCCGTTTTACTTATCGTCAGAGCTTCTTCGACGATGAAACAATAGCCTGGTTACAGCAGAGCCTGGGCACGCTCTTAGCGAGTGTACCAACACATGTTGACAGCACACTGGAAATGCTCCCATTCCTCTCGGAGGAGCAACGTCAGCAGCAGATACAACTGCTAAGTGGAACACAGAAGGTGTATCCTGCCGAGCTTTGCATTCAAAACCTGTTCGATTTACAGGTGCAGCACACGCCACAGGCGCATGCTATCGTCTCCGCCCAGCAGACGCTCACCTATCAAGAACTTGATGCTAAAGCCAACCAACTGGGCTGGCATTTACGCTCACTGGGGGTCAAACCAGGCGTTGTCGTAGGTATGTGCGTGGAGCGGTCTCTAGAAGCTATCGTTGCCATGCTTGCTATCCTTAAGGCGGAAGGGGCTTTTCTGCCTCTGGACGCTAGTTATCCACTGCAACGCATCAGCTATATGTTACGCGATAGCGGCGCTCGTCTGCTGCTCTTCCACGAGGCAACGGCAGAGCGAGTGCTTCAAGTGGTTCAGGAACAGCCAGACTTGCTGGAAACAGTCCTGAGCCTAGACGAGACAGCATTTCCTCCCACCCAAGCCTGCGCAAGTGCGACACGACGTGATACTGCTGTCTATCCACTAGAGCCCTGTAAGCCACTAAATATACCAGAGGACATCGCCTATATCATGTATACCTCTGGCTCGACGGGATTACCAAAGGGTGTGCCTATCTCACATGGCAATATGGCTCCCTTCTTTCAAGGGACGATAGACTATTTCGCATTTCGGCCCACAGATCGGATCATCCAGTATCATAACTTAAGCTTTGATTTCTCGACCTGGGAGATCTTCGAGGCGTTGCTCTCAGGAGCTTGCCTCTATCTGATCCCTCCGACTGACGAACGTGACATCGGAGGGCTTGTGCAGTATCTGCGAACCAACCGGATCACCGTGCTCAATATGACTCCTTCGCAGTTCGCCACGCTCATCCATTATGTGGAACAGCATGACCTGGAGGCCCTGTCCTCTTTACGCATCCTCGTACTCGGTGGCGAAGCCCTAACGACTGAGCTTGCGCGTGCTGCCCGACGCCTCTTACCAGCCCACTGTCAGCTTTTCAATGAATACGGGCCGACGGAGACGACGATTTCGTGCTCGATCTTCCCTGTTACCGAGCAGGCCCTCGCCACCTACGCCAATCTGCCGACCATGCCTATTGGTCGAGCGATTACGAACATGAACGTCTATGTCCTGGATCGCACACTGAATCCGGTTCCTCCTGGTGTGACAGGCGAGATCTATATTGGTGGTCTTGGGGTGGGAGGTGTCTATCTCAACCGGCCTCAGTTGACTGCTGAACGCTTCCTCCCTGATGTCTGGTCCACAATACCGGGCGCTCGCCTCTACCAGACGGGCGATCTGGCTTATGTCCTCGCAGATGGCAATATTGAGTTCCTCCAGAGGAAAGATCACCAGGTCAAGCTGCGTGGCTATCGCATTGAATTAGGCGAGATCGAGACGTTGCTCCTGCAACATCCAAGCGTCAAAGAGACGATTGTCT
>DASTZT010000757.1:0-5400 GCA_035764225.1 Ktedonobacteraceae bacterium | reverse complement strand
AGGTCAGAAGTTCGTCAGAGTACCTGGCGGAGCATCTGCACGAGGCGCCCGTGTTGCTCATTCCCTGCATCTGGGGCCGGGTCGAGGGGCGCTCCTGTGCCGATCAAGCGGCCATCTGGGGCTCCATTTTGCCAGCGGTGTGGAGTGTGATGCTGGCCGCGCGGCTCTCTGGGCTGGGGACGGCCTGGACGACCGTGCATCTGTACTACGAAGACGAGGCCGCCGAGGTGCTGGGAATCCCCTTTGAGCAGGTAACGCAGACAGCCCTCCTTCCGATGGCCTACACCCTGGGCGCCTCGTTCAAGCCGGCTCCTCGCCTGCCATTGGAAGCAGCGGTCCATTGGGAGCGATGGTGAAGGGCATCGGGCGGCCATCAGGTCTCGTGCGGTAGGGTAGCGCTCTGCAAAGCAGGAGGGAAAGGGCCCAGGCGAGAGGAAGGGAACCTGGTATGCTGTCCCCACTGCAACTAAAGAGGAGCTATGCCATGCCAGCGGCTCTACATCCGCGATGCCTGGAGCAAGGCCGTAGCTGGCTGGCTGGAGCAGTACAGCCAGCGGGTGCAGAACACCCGGAATGCTCTGGACACGTGGTCTTATGCCACATGGGATTTCTTGGTGGCTGATGGGGGACCGCTTGAGGTGGCCTATGCGGGGCCAGGACGCCTCTTTCTGCTCAGCATCAGGTATCCTTGCCATCGCCCGGACGCTTTGTCGGATAAGGAGCGCAAGCAACTGCGCCCGTATCTCGGCGTGATCCCACAACAGCAATGGAATCTCTCTGCGATGAGCAACGCCCCGCTGGCAGATTTCATATAAAGCCTGGACTCAACGCCAGGCTCAGGAGGAGGCAAACACCATGGAGTTGGTGCTTCGAGCGGCCACGTCTGTGGACTGTGAGGCCGTGTGTGCGTTGTATGACCAGTTGGTGCATGTTCATGCTCAGGCGCTTCCGCACTTTTTTCGCCTGTTGGAGGGTCCGGCGCACTCCCGCGAGTGGTTTACCGAGATTCTCGCCAACGAGGAGGCGGCCCTGTTTGTAGCAGCGCAGCAGGAAATCCTGATTGGGATGGTCTATGGGTATGTCCACACGACGCCTGCGCTGCCGATGGTAGTGCCACGCCGCTTTGTGCATATCGAAGATCTGATCGTGAGTGAGCCTGCTCGGCGTCAAGGCGTAGGGCACCTGTTGATAGAACGAGTGCAGCAGTGGGCCGATGAACAGGGGGTCAAGGAGATCGAACTGGATGTCTGGGAATTTCCGATCTCGGCTCTGGCGTTCTATGAGCAGCTGGGGTACCAGACGATCAGGCGCCATATGAGCAGACAATGGCCCTAACACGCCCACCTGCCTCCAGTGCTGCCACAAGACGCGGGTAGAGGAGAAATGGCGACCGGGCTACGATCCAGGAGCGAGGCGTTTCTGGCCTGTCGCGGCATGGGTGGGAGCGTTTTCTTGATGATGTGCAGTAGGTGGTTCACACAAGGGGAACGTCATGGCGAAAGCAGCGTTCTTCAATCTACCGTTCTATGGACATATGCACCCCACACTGCCCCTAGTCGCAGAAATGGTCAAGCGTGGTGAGCAGGTCATCTATTATGGCCTAAGAGGCCTGCTTGACGTGACGGATGATTTCGGCGATCACCCATCCTAATCCCTCCCCAATCGGGATCACCCGCGCCCGATCACACTTCGACGGCTGCTTCTTGTGCTTGCTGCGCTTCCAACAGGGCGAAGAGCAGTTAGGCAAGCTGCTGAATCTGGGCCTAAGCTTGTTCAAACTCACCAACCACTCCACCAGATCAGCCTTATCGCTGGTTTTACACTCATGGTGAGGGTTTGCCTTATGAATGGCAGGACTACACCTGCTAATTCCCAGAAGAAAACAGCTTCGCAACCCTTTTCATCTATGAGGGGAGGTTCCAGGCATTCCAGAACTCTCTAGCATTCTCTGTAGCTGTGGCAGACCAAGAAAAAGCACTCAGCAACACCACAACCTTCTACACCAGGCCCCATGAGGTTCTGGCCCACTCTTGGCAAAACTATGCCTGGCTTTATAACTCCTGGCTAAACTTTGCCCACCAGATCTATCAAATCACTGCCTGCATGGATCATTTCGAGTGCAGAAAAAAACGGGCGCTTTGTAGCGCCCGTGGCAAAACTATGCTATTCAAGCCTGGTCAATCTATGGTTTCAGCAACATATTTCCGGCGTTTTTTTCATCGGCGTTAATATATCAAAATCCCTAACATAGGTAAAAATCCCACCCAAATCATAGACATCTGGGTGGGATTTTTACCTATGTTAGGGGTCGTTCAAGCAAACTAGGCGAGTATTCTTAGTTCTTTCACGAGGTCAGGATTCCGCTCAAGCTCCGAACTGAGTTCCTCGCTCTCGCTTACGATACCCGTCTTAATAGCCACGCGAGCATGGAATGTACAGGTCTGCCCGCAATCAAACGCCACACGTACCAGATGGACTTGATAGTCCTTGCGAGTAACCAATGGCCGCACCTCCTCCTTAATCACTTTGCCTACTCCAAGCGACGGATGTACTACAAGCTCATTCTCTTCAGGCCTTTCTAAGAAAAGCTCAAAAAGCCTTGTTTCCCAAGAGTAGACGCTGAGGAGTGACTCAATTTGTCCCCATGCCGAGGCTACCAGATATGAGCGTGCATGTCTATCATTGCCCCTAGCAATGCGATGCAACCGCTGAGCGATTTGCATAAGATAGGTATGATCTTGAAGCGATTCTTGCCACCGAAGAGGAACTACTTCCAAGCCATAGTGGGCTCCAAAGTATGCACCAGTGAAAGCTGCAATAGTATCAGTATCGCTGCCAAGTGCATTTACCGCAGCAATTATTGCTTGTTCAGGATCACTATAGTATTTCGAGAGAAGACATATGGCAGCAAAAACTGTTGAGAGGCCTGATCCTTTAAATTCTCTTGTAGTGGCACCAATATAGTCATAGTACTCGCTTGCATCGAGGGCTGAAGATTCCGTGAGCTTCTTCAGATAACCTCTTGCCTCTATTCGAGCATGTTCAAAAGCGTCGCGGAACTCTTGGCCTTGAGACTTTGTACTATCCCACTCCTTTATCCAACTTGGGATCCATTCAAGCTTAGCCAACGGTATCGTTGAGCGGGTAATGAGATCATCTATGATTGCAAATAGGTCTTTTACACTTAACCCTTCTCGGCGGAGAAGGTGGTTGCAATCTTTCTCTGTCTAACTCAACTGGAATAGTGGTCGTACCAAGGCTAAGTGTACTGGCATGATTTAAATCCCACGCTTCCGTTTTGTAATCAGACCACGCTCCTGTAAGGGGCGGGAATTCTTCATATTTCCTGCCACCTTCAACTTGAATCATCTGCTTATGCGGAAATACAAGCCAGAGAGACCTTTCTGGAAGCGTATCGTGCCACGAAACGAGATTTCCGCCCTCGGCATCAAAAGCAAATAAGGGTGTGTTGCCATGATGACACCGAAAATGCCAGGTACACCGCACGTCAATGCCTATTTCGAGGGTAATACTGTAATGAGAAGAAGGTGGTAATTCGACTTGATAAGGTGCTGTTTCCCATCTTGTTCTGCTCAAATGCGCATGCAAAGGATAGTTAAATACGGTCTTATCTGTTTGAATACGCCATGTCCCCTTTGAGGATTTAATGGCATCATTAAATATTTGGGCTGGGAGATCGGCAATCAAGCCATTTCCCCAAGGATCAAACAGGAGAATTGGACGGGAAAGGTGGAGTCCTGCTCCCTGTGCCGATACAGTTCGACTTTTTCCAATGATCCAATCGTAGTAAGCGTTGATGACCCGAGTCGGGAGTCCCAAAACTTCAGCAGCAGGGAGTATGTCGTTTTGGGGATCGTATTGGCCCATATCAAGGCAACGTGCCACAAAGTTGATCGCAAAATTGCCACCGTGTTCAAGAAAACGACGAAGAGGTTTATTGACATCCGCCGCATCTGAAGCATTAAGAAGCCATTCAGCAATCAGATCCTGGGCGCTTGTTCCGAAAGAGTGAGAATGTGAAATGACTGGATAGAGAAAATATTCGAAAAAATCAGCCAGGGAATAGGTGGGGATTCCCCATGGAGCAGGATGATTGTGACATATCGGTGTCCGCCAATGCCACGGAAAGTAGGAAGATGATGTGTCTGAAGAAACTGTTCAAAAAACTGTCCAAGCCATTGTTGGGCGTTTGTTCCACTCAGGCCTGTTTCTTCTGCAACGCTTGCCCAATAGGTTCCACTCTGGTAGCCGTGGACTCCCTTCGCTACCAGGTAGGCAGCAAGACTGGTGGGGTATTTACTTGCCACAATTTGGAAAGCTTCTGATTGACCCAGGTGCTGGACAAGTTCGGCAAGCTTTTCCCCGATGTTTTTAACCTGTTCATCTGAGAGGTTCAGTTCACCAAGGAGTTCAATATAAGCAACCCTCTCACCGAGCTCCCGCTCCCACTCATCCAATGTTGCCATAGCCCACATCCTGTGCCTTGGTTTCGTTGTTGACGGCTGCTAGTTTATAGACATGGATAGGTGCTTACAAATTCCAGTATATTGATCAATCAAAACAGGAACGGCATCGCTTCCAAATCTGCTTTGTTGTATCTGTTACGATATTAACCTCTTCCATGTTAAGTTGTCAATCTTTTAGTTTCCTTGCCTAGCAAGACGACTGTATCGGAACTTGCATTTATGGATCATTCATAGGAAATTGAATGGAAACTGTTGTGCTGGCTACATGCGTATTACACCCGTAGCCAGCACAGGGTAGGAATAACGGAGATGCTGCTGGTATTTTCGGCAGGGAAGCAGGTAAAAACTCTATATGAAAGAGCATCCTTGTTTCGATTCTGCGCATTTTCGGAGTGCATCATGCGGACAAATTTTACCTTCCAATTTTGCATTTCGGACAAATTTTACTTCCAATCACCGTTTGAAAAGGGGATTTTCTGATAAAATAGGGATGTCATGGCAGTTTTGCGGACAAATTTTAGCAACCAGCCTCGGACAATTTTTAGGTTAAGGCACAAATATGTGCTTTTACCTACAATTTGGCCGTTGCGGACAAATTGTACTTCCAAGAATTCTCATCCTTCAACACAGATCAATCTGCTTATTTCCATCCCAATTCTTTCCTTCGGTTCCTCCAAGTGTCCCGGACCCCTTTCGCCTTCAAATAACCTGATTTTCGGAGTAGTTTCCTAAACTGCCCGCTACCTGGGTAAAACCTCTGCAAATGTACCGTCTCTACTGCCTGGTCTACTTCTTCTCCCAATTTTTTGACTCTCGCTTCACAATGGGCTTTCCAGCAGGCAGCCCGACGCTCCGAAATCTAACGACATAATACAGGAAGATGCTTATAAAGGTGAGATTGGTCATATCCTAA
>DASTZT010000756.1:0-10788 GCA_035764225.1 Ktedonobacteraceae bacterium | reverse complement strand
GCCAGAGCTGAGGAACTTCAGGTAACGCTCGACCGCGGGTTTCCCTTCGTGCAAAATCTGCTGCACCAGGGCTGCTGCGGCGGAAATGCCGGTCGCATACTGGTAGACGTAGAAGTTGTAGTAAAAGTGAGGGATACGCGCCCATTCGATGCCGATCAGATCATCAACAACTGTCTCCGCCCCATAGTACTTCTTGTTGATATCCAGATACATAGCTGTCAAGGTATCAGCGGTGAGTGGCTCTCCCTGTTCCGCCTGGTGATGGATTTGCTGCTCATACTCAGCGAACATAGTCTGGCGGAACAGCGTTCCCCGAATATCTTCCAGCGAGTGGTTCAGAATCGCCAGGCGCACGGCGGGGTCTTCGGTCTTTTTTAAGAGAAATTCCGTCAGCAGCCCTTCATTCAGGGTGGAGGCCACCTCCGCGACAAAAATGGTATAATCGCCGTACTGGTAGGGCTGATTGTTGCGCGTGAAGTACGAGTGCATCGAGTGCCCTAGCTCATGTGCCAGTGTATACATGCTATCGCGCTTATTCTGGAAGTTGAGCAAGATAAACGGATAGGTGCTATATGCGCCACCGCTATAGGCCCCGCCGCGCTTGCCGGGCGTCTCATACACATCGATCCAGCGCTGCTCAAAAGCCTTCTTAAGCAACTGCACATATTTCTCACCCAGAGGAGCCAGTGCCGTCACCACAGTATCGCTGGCCTGCTGATAAGTGATTTCGTTGTCGGTTTCTTTGACGATGGGCACATACAGGTCATACATGTGCATCTCATCGAGCTGAAGTACGCGTTTGCGCAATTTCATATAGCGATTGAGCAAGGGCAGGTGATCTGTGACCGCCGTAATCAGATTGTCGTAGACGCTGATAGGGATATTGTAGTGGGCCAGAGCGCGCTCGCGGCTGGTGGCATAGCCGCGCTGGCGTGTGTAGAAGATATTCCCTTTAACCTGGGCTGCCAGGGTGGCAGCAATAGTATTGCGCTGCTTCAGGAAGGTCCCATGCATGCCCTCAAAGGCATCTTTACGCACGCGCCGGTCGGTATTGTGCATATAGACCATGTAGTTGCCCAGCGTTAGCTCTACCTGCTTGCCTGCTTCGTCCGTAATAGATGGCAACTTCAGGTCAGCGTTTCCAATCATGGAAAAAATGTTATCGGGCGTTTCGGTAATCTCTCCCGCTGCTGCCAGAATCGCCTCGACCTCGGCTGAACGAATATGGGGCCGTTGACGATTTAAGTCGCGCAGTTGCTGTTGATACAGCGTCAGCTCTGGTGTTGCCTGGATAAATTGATGGAGCGTTTCTTCAGGCAGGGCCAGGATCTCTGGTTCAATAAAAGAAGCGGCGGTCGAGGCGCGTACCACGATCTGCATGGCCCGGTCAGCCATGCCGAGATATTGGCTGTTGGCCGTATCTTCGTCTTTACGCATGGAGGCGTAGGAGTAAAGACGTTCGAGCTTTTCAAAAATGGCATCGCGTTTTTGTAGGACAGCGAGTAATGCCTTGCCACTCTGGGCCAGGGTTCCCTGTAACGCTTCAAGTTCTGGGAGCGAGTTTTGAATCGCCTGAAAACCTTGCTCCCAGAGATCATTGTGGGAAAAAATACTTTCAAGATCCCAGGTAAATTCTCTGGGTATCGCTGTTCGCTCTTTGTATGTTTGCAAGTCTAGTGCTACCTCTCTTCCCAAATAACGAATATTTTCCTGATATGATGATATCATATCGCTAAAGGTGCTTTAAGTAGTATAGGAGGTGTCTAAAATGCAATGTGTAGCGTTTCTCCAGTCTCAGACCAGTAAAAACGCCACACATTGCAGCTATGAAAGCGAATAGCTTACCTTTCTAACAAATCGTCGCGATTTCCCCACTTCTCCAAAAAGCGGTAAAAATTGCGTTTTGTCAGCCGTGTGCGCTCCGCATCGGACAGGGCCGCGTCTTGTGGCTCAGGATGACAAATCATCGGCAGATGTGGCGTCAGGACGTTCTCCGCCCCTGCATCCCTGACGGCGAAATTGAAATCGACATCCATGTACCGGGGATAGCGATAACGCTCGTCGAATAGTCCCGCTTTTTTAAGCCATGCCCGTTCAAAGGCCATGCACAGACCATCGACAACGTCAACCGCGTGCTGCTGACTCTCTTCAAAGTGGCGCAGATCATCGGTGCGCAGTCCGCGTAGTCCGGTGATGCCTACCTTGCTGTTTGCCAGCGTCTGCTGTAGTGGGGTGAGAATGTCGCCCGTTAGCTCGATGCATGAATCGAGTAACAGGATATAGCGCCCTCGGCTCTGTTTTAAGCCAATATTGCGAGCTTCGGCAGCACCCGTTGTGCGGGTCGCGTGGAGGAAGCGAAGGCGCGGGTCGCGCAGTTGCAAATCCTCCGCCCAGAGAGCGGTATCATCCCGTGACGCATTATCAACCAGGATGATCTCGATGCTGCTGCTTCCCGCGAAACGCAGCACGCTCTCGACGCAACGGCGCGTCTGCTCGGAATTGTTGTGAGCAAGGATATTGATCGAGAATGTACAGGTGTCAGCTTCGTCAAGCAGTGACGGCAGCTGGCGAGTTGTACGATACACGCGCCCATCGACCTCGACGCTTGGGAGAATAACCAGATGTGCGCCGTGTGGATTATCCTTCACTACATAGCCTGCATCCTCAATTTGCCGCTTGAGAATGTCCGCTCGCTCATATTGTCCACGCCGACGCAGGATATCACGTTCGTGTGAAAGCGCCAGGATCTCTGGTGGAATGCCGTGCCGATATGGACGGGTAGTCATACTTTTTATCCTTCCTTACTACGCAAGACTCTATCCACAATGACCCGCTACCAGCCCAGCGCAAGACCATCGCAACGCGGGTCGGCAGCCCCCTCAAAAATATGTGTATTAGCATTGATAACAATCGCCTGTGCATGGCCCATACTATCTTCCCAGGGTCCATGAATAAGGGTTCGATGGCCGAGCCGGTCAAGCCCGCGTATCGTCTCCGGTGAGAAACGGTTTTCTAGCATGACCGCTTCGGCAATATTCTGGTTCAGGTATTCCTCGACACCGCTCTGCCCTCTAAGTGCTTGTTCCGCAGTTCCCTCGCTAATCTGGAAACGCCCGCTGTGCCAACGTGGAGCTGAGATAGCTTGCTGGGCGTTGAGGCCAAAGTCAAGTATGGCGGTGAGCAACTGCACATGAATCTGTGGTTGTGCATCCGCTCCCATAGAGCCAATAGCCATAGAGGGCTTGTTGTCGCGCATCACCATCGCCGGTGTGAGCGTATGCATGGTGCGTTTTCCCGGTTGCAGGTAGTTGACGTGGCGCGGGTCAAGCGAGAAGTACGAGCCACGATTATGCAGTAATACGCCCGTATCGCCTCCGACAATGCCACTACCAAAGCCGGCATACAGGCTCTGAATAAGAGAGACAACGTTCCCAAAACGGTCCGCTGTACAAAGATACATGGTATCTCCCTCTTTTTCAAGTCCTGCCCCATAATGCGGAGTTGCCCGGTCCAGTTTGATCCGTACACGTTGCTGAGCCGCGTAGTCTTTGCTCAGCAGGCGCTCTATTGGGATATCGACAAATGCCGGATCAGAAATATAGCGATCACGGTCAGCAAAGGCCAGCTTTTTGGCTTCTAAGAGCAGATGCAGATATTCTGGCGTCTGATATCCAAGCGATTGCAGATCATAGCCTTCAAGGATATTGAGCATCTCCAGGGCCGTGATGCCCTGAGTATTGGGCGCGAACTCGTAGATCTCGTAGCCGCGATAGTTGGTCGATATCGGCGTGACCCAATCAGAATGGTGAGCCGCCATATCTTCCATACTCAGAACTCCACCGCATTGCTGAATGTAATTGGTTATCGAGCGGGCCAACTCCCCTCTATAAAAGGGATCACGTCCTTCGCGGGCCAGAGTTTTATAGGTGCGCGCCAGGTTGGATTGGCGCAGGATTTCTCCCGTTTTACAGGGCGTACCGCCGGTTAAAAATATCTCGGCGCTGGTGCTCCAGGGGCCGAGAGCGCCTGATGCGGTCTCCGCCAGCCAGCCGCTTAATTTGGGACTAACTGGCATGCCCTCTTCGGCGTAAAAGATGGCAGGCTCAAAAATTGTTTCCGCCGCAAGAGAGCCAAAACGCTCTAGCGCCTCAAACCACCCATCGACCGCACCTGGCACATTGATCGATAAGGGGCCGCGTGAGGGCACTTCCTTCATATCTTGTGCGGCAAACAGCTCAGGCGTCATGCCTTGCGGAGCGCGTCCACTGGCATTAAGCGCGTGAAGTTGCTGTGTTTTTGCTTCCCAGAAGAGAATAAAAAGATCGCCGCCTGCTGAACATGTGTAGGGATACACAACAGTCATCACTGCATTCGCGGCTATCGCGGCATCCATCGCATTTCCACCCTGAGTGAGGATACGCAGACCTGCCTGGGTGGCAAGATAATGGGCGGTTGCGACCATGCCCTGTGTGCTGAGTATAGGTTGTTCGGAGAGCATTGCTGGAGACTCCATTTCTTTAATATGGCACCAACAGTTCTTCCATATTATAGCATAGCACAGATAGGACGATGGCGGGTACTCCTGCCCCCATGCTCTTCGGCTTCTCTTGACAATATCTTTGGAAGTATGGCATTATATTTTTAGATAAACCAAACAAATTTTTAACAATAGAAAAATTTAGGAGGTATGATATCAATGGCTCTCACCATAAAAGCCCTGATCGGGGGGATCTTTCAGTTGCTACTTTTCCCTCTGGCCCTGTTTCTAGCAGCTGGTACCATCGCCTGGCCTGCCGGATGGATCTTCCTGCTTTTGCTCTACAGCTTCGTACTGGTGACTGTGCTTCTGCTCGCCGGACGTAATCCTGGCTTGCTGAAGGAGCGTATGAGCATGTTCAGCTCTCAGCAGAAAGACCGCGACCCTATGTTTATCCTCTTGCTGGCAGCCTCTATCGTCTGGCTGGTACTAATGCCGCTTGATGCCGTGCGCTTTCACTGGTCGCAGATACCAGTACAGCTCCAGGGGATAGGAGCGATTGTTTTGATCGCTGCATTCGCCATCATCTATCTGGTCTTTCGCGAAAACGCATACTTAACGCCGACTGTGCGGGTGCAGGAGGAGCGCGGACATACGGTCGTATCCACCGGGCTATATGGCTACATGCGTCACCCCATGTACACAGGCTTTCATCTCTTCTTTATCGGGACGGCCCTCTTGCTCGGCTCAGCATTCGGGTTTTTGCTTGCGCTCGTTCTCATCGCTCTCTTCTTCAGGCGTGCGGTCTTGGAGGAGCGTGTGTTGCGGAAGGAACTGCCAGGTTATGAAGCGTATATGGCACAGGTGAACCGTCGGTTTATTCCGTATGTCTGGTGAGATGATGTGGGGGTTGGCAACGATGGCAGCAGAAAACAGGCTGAGTGCCAATAGTTCCGCTTAACTGTTTTCTGTCGCCACTCACCACTTTAGCCTTTTTTGTGATGCTGCTCGGCCAGTTCTTTCACGCGCTGCACATGGGTTTTATGACAGATGACCGTCATATCATCCATTTCAACCACGATCACATCTTCCAGGCCGATAGTGTAAACGCGCCGCGCTGTATTATTGTAGATGACCACGTTCTGGCTACCAAGTCCTGTATGTGCTCCAACCGCTCGCACCCCCTGTTCATCGGCGGGGAAGAGCGCGCCATATTGTTCCCAGTTGCCAACGTCGTTCCAGCCAAGATCAGCTGGTATAACAACGAGATTACTGGTCTTCTCCAGGATGCCATAGTCAATCGAAATCGATGGCAAAGCGGGCCATAGTCGATCAAATGTGGCCTGTTCCTGTTCTGTTCCCATCGTATCCACCAGACGCTCAATGGTGTCGGCTAATTGTGGCAGATGTTCGCGCAGCTCTGCCAGGATTGTACTCACTTTCCAGATAAAGATGCCCCCATTCCAGACATAGTGCCCGTCTTGTAGATAGCTCTGGGCCGTCGCCAGATCGGGTTTCTCGACAAAACGCTCCGCTTTGAAGGCCTGGTGCTCATAGCCTTCACGCACCTGATCGGCAAAGCGAATATAACCATAGCCGGTTTCGGGGGCGGTCGGTTTGATGCCGATAGTGACGAGATGTCCCGCTTCAGCCAGTTCGTAGGCAAGGTGAAGCGTTTGCCTGAGCGTTTCTACATGATGAAGTACGGCATCGGCTGAAAATAAAGCCATCACGGCCTGAGGATCTTCACGAGCAATGGCCGCTGCTACCCAGCCGATGGCGGCGGCTGTATTGCGGCCCACCGGTTCCTTCAGAATATGTTGTTGTGGGATTGTGGGCAGATGTTCTTGTACGAGATCGGCCATGCTCCGCCCGGTAACGACCCATGCACGTTCAGGCGTAATCAGCGGCTCAATGCGAGCCAGGGTCTCTTGAATCATGCTATTGCCATTGGGGAGTGGCAAGAATTGTTTGGGAAAGTCTGGTGTGCTGAGAGGCCATAGACGCGTGCCACTGCCACCTGCCAGAATAACTGCATTGAGGTGTTCCATAATTTGGGATCTGTCTCCTCGTTGTAATTGTGATGTATTGCTTTTCCAGGGTGAAATCTGGAATCAGAAAATCTACTGCTAAGTTCGTCTGAGCGGATTGTAGCGATGTTGGCGGGATGTGTCAAATCAACATAAAAATGGTGGGTGCAAGATTCGCACCCACCAGCCAAGCGTTTGCCTGGTCTATAATGCAACCTTTTCAGACTCTATTGTTGTCGATGTTTCTAGCGAGATCTCGGAAGTTGCCTTAAGCGCTTTGTTGGCGCGGCGTTGCAACATGGCGGGTGTGACACGGTAGACATCTTTAGCCAGCCCAAAGCGTTCAAGCGTCCAGATGAGGTAGCCGGAGAGGTCAAATTGCCACCAACGTAAGCCGTGAAAGGCCGAACGGGGAAACGCGTGATGGTTGTTATGCCAACCCTCGCCAAAGGCCAGCAAGCCCACGATCCATTCGTTGCGGCTCTGATCCGTTGTCTCAAAGTCTCGTCGCCCAAAGGTGTGGCAGACAGAATTGACGCTCCAGGTGACATGATGCGCCAGAAAGATGCGTACAAGCCCACCCCAGATCAGGCCATGCCAACCGCCAATGGCGAAAGGTATCAGTATCGACAATGCTGCCCAGAGGAAAAATGTGCGGCTAACAAAAACGATCATTGAATCGTTAACCAGATTGCGGCAGTAAACCTCAGGATCGCCCTTTTCGGCGTTAAAGATCCAGCCGATATGCGCGTGAAAAAAGCCCTCGACGGGGCTATGAGGATCGCCTTCACGATCAGAATTGGCGTGATGTTTTATATGTGTCGCTGCCCATTCAAGCGCAGGCCCCTCCAGAGCCATAGAGCCGAGAACAAGCAGGGTAAATTTAATAATCGGATGAGCTTTGAAGCTACGATGCGTGAGCATGCGGTGAAATCCGACGGTGACGCCAAAGGCAGTGAGAGAGTACATAATCAGTAGCAGAGTGATGTCTGACCAGTTCACTGTGCGTTCCCATAGAAGCCAGATAGCATAAATCGTGGCCAGGAAAGGGACGATAACGGTTACAAGGACGATGGCCTTGTAGAGTCTGGTGGGTTGCATTAAACCTCCCATTGATAACATCCCATAGCGAGATGTGAAAAATCCGTCTGAATGGCGGTATACTATGTAAGAGTACATGTGTCGTCATTTTGTTTCATGGATTTCTAGCTGTTGTAATTTATACTATCGGTATGCTTTCTCAAGGCCCTGAGTGTGGATGGCTGAAGAGCTTTTGTGGTAGCGTCGTTGTCCGTCATCAGTGACGGGGAGTGTTTGAAGGGAGTACCTTCTGATAACGGGCTAGTCAGAATTGTGTGCATGTGGTATGCTGAACAAGTAAATTTGTCTACTTTTTATGATCTTGTCATAAAGTACTGGTTTTATCCTCATATATACATTCAGAGAAGATTGTGGGAAACGAAGAACAGCCACCTCTGTCAGAACAGGGGCCATTAGAGCAACAAAACTATTATAGCTGGCAGTACGACCAGGAAGACCCATTAGAGGTATCGCAGAAGCCGCCTGCAGTGCCTCCGACGCCGCGCCTTTTTCTGCCATCTCAGCCGTTGCCGACGCCGCCGTCGTCTTCACCCTGGCCGCATCGCTCCCATGAGCCTATTTACGATATGGGTACGTCGCTAGGTTATGGCCAGGGAATGGAGTATCAGTATTTTGATGCTCCCCAACCATCTCAACCAATACCACAATTGCGCCAGCAACGCTTGCAGCAGTTGCGCGAGGATCGTATGCGCCGCCAACAACGACGAATGCAGCCAGATGCCACAATGCTAATCCCGTGGGGACGTAAGGGACCAAAGAAGCCTGCTGTGCCTCATTCGCCTTTATCATCGTTAAACCCGCCTTTCTCGCCAACGCCTCCGCCTGCCTCCCCGTTGTCTCCCCCTGCGCAATGGTCGCCAGCCGTTTCGCTCCCCTCTCGTCCTGCGACCACCAGCGGGCTGATGGCGGCTGCCACTCCAGCGCAGGATACGGGGATGATTCAGCGTGTACGCATCGGGAGGGCTGCGCTGATCTTGACCGGGGCCTTTGTCGCCAGCCGTATGCTGGGATTGTTGCGCACTTCAATGTTTGCCTTTGTCTTTGGCACCGGCAGCGTCTCGGATGCATATTTGCAAGCGTTTCTTATTCCTGATCTCATCTTTAATATTGTGGCTGGGGGCGCTCTTAGCTCGGCCTTTATTCCCGTTTTCACCACCCATATGATAGCGGAAAACGATCAGAAGACGGCCTGGCATATCGCGAGTTCAGCTCTGAATCTGGCTCTAGCCGTCATGATGGGATTGGCATTGATCGCTATTCTGTTTGCGCGGCAGCTTGTCCCGTTTTACAATCCCGGCATCCATGACCCGAAGCAATTAGATCTAATTGCTTCGCTGACGCGTATTATGTTGTTGCAATCGGTTGCGCTGGGAGGTGGGGTGATAGTAACGGCTGTGCTGAATGCACGACAAGATTTTCGCTTGCCCGCCATTGGCACGGTGCTCTATAACGTCGGTTTGATTATTGGCTTGCTTCCTGGCATCTTTCTGGCCTTTCGGGGTCAGCGCAATGATATGATCGCCGTTTACGGCGCGACCTGGGGCGTTGTGTTAGGTGCCCTGTTACAGGTAGCTGTTCAGGTACCCGGCCTCTTTAAGGTCGGTATGCACTATACTCCTGCGTTTGACTGGCGACACCCTGGCGTGATCCAGATAGGACGCCAGATGCTGCCCCGTATTATTAATGCTGCGATGCTCTATGCTTCGATTTTTGTGGATCGCAGCCTGATCCTGCTCCTGGTCACTGTTGTGGGGGTGGAGGGAATTAATGGCTTGATTACACAGTACTATCAGGCGACACAACTGCTCTTTTTACCCCTCGGCATTTTTGGCATGGCGGTATCGACGGCGGCGTTTCCGACATTGTCGGAGAATGTGGCAAGAGGACGCCTGGATCGCGTGCGCAGTACTATTCTGGAGACGTTGCGCAGCATTATCTTTATGTCGATTCCTTCAAGCGTTGGCCTGATCGTGCTGGGTTTCCCCATTATCCAGGTGTTGCTCCAACACGGAGCCTATCAGCTAAAAGACGCTTATTCAACGGCGGTACCTCTGGCCTTTTTTGCGGTAGGTCTGACCGGGCTTACGGCAGTGGAAATTTTGACGCGTTCGTTTTATGCCATGCGTGATAGTACCACGCCAGTGATTGTTAGCGTAGCACAGTTCATTTTCAAGATCGCGTTGAGTCTGGTGCTGATAAATGTCGCCGTATGGGGCGCGCAGTGGGGGATGGGCGCTCTTGCGCTCTCTACTTCTATTGCCGGGCTGGCTGAGGCTGCGGTCTTACTCTGGCTGCTCCATCAACGTCTGGGCGGTTTGCAATTGCGCACCCTTGCGATGTTTATTGGCCGTGTCACGCTAGCGGCTGTTGCGATGGGGCTGGGTCTGCTGATTGTGCGCTTTGTGCTGGATCTGATCCTGGTGACGACGAATGCGCATGAACCTGCTTTGGGATTGGGGGGGACGCTCATGGCGTTCATCAAGTTATTAATCGAGTTGTTTGTGGGCACGTTCATTTACATCCGGGGCGCTCGTATGCTGGGCATTGAGGAAATGGGACCAGTCAGGCGCGTCCTGGATCGCCTGAAATTATCCTGGATATAAGGTCAGGGCTGATAATGAGACATCTTCGACTCGCTATCATTGGTTTTGGCGTCGTGGGCCAGGGGTTGGCAGAGTTGCTTGCCATTAAAAAGGAGCTATTGAGGCGACAGTATAACCTCGATGTGACGCTGGCAAGCGTCGCCAATGCTCGCTCTGGCCTGATTTATCGCGAGTCCGGGCTGGACATCCCTACCCTGTTGGATCTGGCGTCCAGCAAAAAACCTCTGACGGAGCATCCTGACGTAAATCACTGGCCCAATGTACTGGAAGGGATAAAAGCCACAGCAGCGGATGTGTTGGCAGAAGTGACCATTACCAATTTGCATGATGGAGAGCCGGGCATGAGCCATATTCGTGCCGCGCTCGCTAAAGGCATGCACGTAATCACCGCAAATAAAGGACCAGTTGCTCTCGCAGGGCATGAACTGCTGACGTTGGCGCAACAAAACGGCGTGCAACTGCGGATGGAAGCAACGGTGATGGCCGGTACTCCCGTGATTAGCACGCTGTGTCAGGGGATGGCCGGGGCGCGGGTGCGCTCCGTTCGTGGCATCCTCAATGGCACCTCCAACTATAT
>DASTZT010000755.1:0-3943 GCA_035764225.1 Ktedonobacteraceae bacterium | reverse complement strand
CTTGGACCAAGAGGAGCATCTCTTGCTGCTGACGCTACACCACATCATCACCGATGGCTGGTCGATGGCTATCCTGCTGCGCGAGCTGGCTCACGCCTATGAGGCGGCACTTGGGGATACGCAGCCGAGCTGGCCTCCCTTGCCGCTGCAGTATGCCGATTATGCCCTCTGGCAAACCCACTGGCTGGGCGAGGAGGCGCTGGCACACCACCTCGCCTCCTGGTGCCAGCTGTTGGAGGGCTTCCCTCCCCTGCTGGACCTGCCTACCGACCGGCCACGGCCCGCTGTTCAAAGCTATTGGGGTGCCAGTCACGCTTTCATACTTGCGCCAGAATTAACTCAGAAGCTCGTAGAACTCAGCCAGAATGAGAGCGTGACGTTATTTATGACCCTGCTGGCGACCTTTGGCGTGGTGCTGGCACGGCTGAGCGGACAGGAGCGGCTCCTGATCGGCTCCCCCATCGCCAATCGCACCCAGCAGCAGGTTGAGGAGATTGTCGGCTTTTTTGTCAATACGTTACCGTTCCCGCTTGACCTCTCCGGTCGGCCCAGCTTCCGCCAACTGCTGGCTCGCGTCCGCCAGGTCGCCCTGGAGGCGTATGCTCATCAAGATGTGCCCTTCGAACGGCTCGTCGAGAAGTTCCAGCCCGAACGCAGCCTGAGCTATGCTCCTCTCTGTCAGGTTTTCTTCGCCCTGCAAAACCAGCTCATGGAGCCCCAATATCTCCCCGGTCTCCCACGATCAATCGGGGAGCTACGGTTGGAGCCCTCGTTCCAGGAGAGCGGCACCGCCAAATTTGATCTAACCCTGGAATTAACAACCAGTCAGCAAGGATTAATTGGCCGATTAGAATACAGTCAGGATCTTTTCGAGCCAGAGACGATCCAACGGCTGGCCGAATGCTTCCAACTGGTACTTACTCAGATCGTGGCTCAGCCGGAGCAAGACGTTGCCCATATCCAGCTTCTTACCGAGGACGAGCGGCTTTTAGTCCTGGAACAATGGAACGCCACTGATAACAATTATGAGCAAGAGCAATGCGTGCATAAGATGATTGAACAGCAGGCCCAGCGCGCTCCTGAGGCTATCGCTCTGGTCTCTCAAGAACACCACCTGACGTACGGAGCACTCAATGCTCGCGCCAATCAACTGGCCCACTATTTACGCCGGTTGGGAGTAGGGCCGGAGATCCTGGTTGGCGTTTGCCTGCAACGCTCTGTCGAGATGATCATCGGGATGCTAGCCATCCTCAAAGCGGGCGGCGCTTATCTGCCACTGGACCCCGATTACCCCATCGAGCGGATCGAATATATGGTGCGGGATGCGCAGGTTCCGTTGCTGTTAACAACAGGCAGCTTCAGCCAGAGCATAGAGCAACACTATAGCCAGCCTATACATCTGGTCTGCCTGGAGCGCGAATATGAGCAAAAACAGCTTTTCCGGCAATCTAGCAGTAACCTCGCCAGTGTTGATTACCTGGAGAATCTGGCCTACGTCATCTATACCTCCGGCTCCACCGGCAGACCGAAAGGTGTGCAGATCACCCATCGTGGACTCTGTAACCTTATCAACTGGCACCAGCACAACTTCGTCGTAACAGTGCTGGACCGAGCAACGCAAATCGCGAGCATCAGTTTCGATGCCGCCGTCTGGGAAACCTGGCCGTATCTGGCGGCGGGCGCGACGCTCTACATTGTCGAGGACGAAATGCGGACGATGCCAACAACCTTGAGCGATTGTCTGGCCGCACAGCAGATTACCATGTGCTTTTTGCCCACACCGCTGGCGGAAATGCTCCTGGATGCACACGAGCCTGCCACATCCCTATCGAATACACTACGAACGCTGTTAGTTGGCGGGGATGTGCTCCACCGTCCGCCGGATAAGGAACTGCCATTCATTCTGGTGAACAATTATGGTCCGACTGAAAACACCGTTGTAGCCACTTCGGGAGTCGTCTTACCAACAAGAGAACGGACGGGGATGCCGACGATTGGATATCCTATCGCCAATACTCGTCTCTACGTGCTCGATAGCTTGATGCAGCCCGTGCCGATTGGCGCGACGGGCGAGCTTTTCATCGGGGGCTCCAGCCTGGCCAGAGGCTATCTACGACAACCCGAAATGACAGCGGAGCGTTTTATCCCCGACCCCTTCGGTAATCAGCCGGGATCTCGGCTCTACAAAACAGGCGATCTGGTGCGTTACCGTGCCAACGGCAGCCTGGATTTCATCGGGCGCAATGATGAACAGGTCAAGATCCGGGGGTTCAGGGTGGAGCCTGGGGAAATTGAAGCTATCCTGCGCCAGCATGAAAGTATCAGGGAAGCAGCGGTTATTGTGCTCGAAGATATGCCAGGAGAGAAACGCCTGATCGCCTATATCGTCCCTGAGCGGGAGGGAAACCTCCCGCCCAATCAGCCAGGCCAGTATTTACGCGACAGGCTGCCACACTACATGATTCCCGCCAGGATCGTAACGCTGGAGCAATTGCCGCTCTCCCCCAATGGCAAACTGGATCGGCGCGCGCTGCCCGCTCTCAACATTGATCTATCTGATCTCGAAAAGAGCTATATGCCTGCGCACACTCCTGTTGAAGAGACGCTGGTCAGCATCTGGGAGAAGGTGCTGGATGTGCAGCGCATTGGCATCTACGACAATTTTTTTGAACTGGGTGGGCATTCCTTGCTGGCTACTCAGGTTATTTCACACATGAGAAAAGCGTTTCAGGTGGACCTGCCTCTCCAGGCGATATTCGATACACCAACGATTGCCGATCTGGCTCAAATTATAGCTCGGATGCAAGAAGAGTCGCCGGGAGCCCCTTCATTGCAAGCCACCAGCAACGTTCAAGCTATCCCCGAAGGTAAAGAAGACGCAGAGAGCCTGCTCGCCAGGCTTGATCAGCTTTCTACCGAAGAGATTGACGCGCTACTCAATGCAAAATTTTTTGAGAGAAAGGGAGAACGTTGAATGGAAATGCCTTCTCAGAGGTCTCTGGCGGAGTTAACGCTGGCGAAGAAGCGCGAACTCCTGGCGGAACTACTACACAAAGAAGCTAGCAAACCGCAATCTTTTCCTCTCTCTTTTGCTCAACAAGGACTCTGGCTCCTCTACCAGTTAGTCCCCGATAGCCCGTTGTACAACATTGGCTGCTCTATCACGATACATGGCCCCCTGCGGAAAAAGCCGCTTGAGCAGAGCCTTAGCGAGTTAGTGCGCCGTCACCAGGCTCTACGTACACGATTTGAGATGCAGGAAGGCCATCCTATGCAAGTGATTGAGCCGACCAGAGCATTCTTGTTACCCGCTGTGGATCTCACGGAGCTTTCGGTTGCGTTGCAAGCAACCGAGGTCCAACGTCTCTCTCATCAAGAGGTCGAGACCCCCTTTGATCTGACCAGTGGGCCATTGATGCGCATACGACTACTACGTCTTGAAGCTGAAAAACACCTACTGCTCTTTTCGCTGCATCATATCATTGCGGACGGCTGGTCAATGGGCATTCTTTTTCAAGAACTGAGCACGCTTTATACCGCTTTTAACGCGAATCTTCCTTCTCCATTGCCCAGGCTGCCGATTCAGTATAGTGATTTCACATTATGGCAACGAGAATGGCTAACCGATGATAAAGTGGTAACACAACTCACCTATTGGAAACAACAGTTGGCTAACCTGCCACAACTCGCGCTACCAACCGACCGGCCACGTCCGGCAAAACGCAGCCTTGCCGGAATGCTTGAACCGTTTCACCTTTCCCCTGAGATTACCAGGCAGCTAAAGGCACTGAGCCAGGAGAGCGGCATGACGCTCTTTATGGTATTGCTGGCAGGCTTCCAGATACTACTGGCACGCTACAGCGGACAAGATGATATCGTTGTTGGCACGCCGATTGCCAATCGTCCACATGAAGAACTGGCAGGGCTGGTCGGAGTTTTCGCG
>DASTZT010000754.1:0-5954 GCA_035764225.1 Ktedonobacteraceae bacterium | reverse complement strand
CAGCGGGGCCAATTTCGATAACGCCAGAGTAGAATATACCGTTTTCGCAGATGTTGATCTTCGCTCGGTGAAAGGGCTGGAAACAGTGCAGCACAGAGGGCCATCGACGATTGGGGTTGACGCCCTCCTACGTTCGGAAGGGGAGATTCCCGAAATCTTCCTTCGTGGAGTTGGACTCAACGACAGATTTATCGAGTACGCTCGCTCCCTGATACATCATCCAATCGAATACTACACCTGCTTTATCAGCTATTCCAGCAAAGATCAGGAGTTTGCCGAGCGACTCTATGCCGACCTGCAAAGTCAGAATGTACGCTGCTGGTATGCTCCAGAGGATATGAAAATTGGAGACGAATTCAGGGCACGTATTGATGAGTCTATTCGCCTGTATGATAAGTTATTGCTTGTGCTTTCCCAACACTCGGTGATGAGTCCGTGGGTGGAAAAGGAAGTGGAAACGGCCTTCGAAAAAGAGCGTGGACATAAGAAAAGCGTGCTATTTCCGATTATGCTGGATGATACTGTCATGCGCACTAATGAAGCCTGGGCGGCTGATATCAGTCGCACGCGGCATATTGGCGATTTTACCTGCTGGAAGGACTATGATGCTTATCAGCTGGGGTTGAAGCGGTTGTTGCGGGATCTTAAGGCTGGGAGCGCCCCAGGTGGGATTTAAGTCGTTTAGAATCTAAAGAGGCTGGCGGGTCAGATGACCTGCCAGCCTGGAAAGTCCTTATCTAGCCATGCGTAGGGTGAAGGTCAGTTCGTAGCGACTCCCAGGATAAAAAGCTTCGGTATATTCGATGGGAGCGCCGGTCTCGTCGAAGACCGTACAAACGAGGCGGATACCCGACTCGTCAGGAGTGATGCGCAAAAGCTCGGTCTCGCGCGGAGAGGCACAATCGCCTCTGAAAGATTGCTCGATAATGTAGGGATGAAGTCCTTCGCTGGCCATCAGGCTAAAGAGCGAGCCTTCAGCGACCTCTTTAGCTTGCTGATAAATACTGTTGGCGCGTGGATAGGGTAGATAATCGATCTCATAGGCTACGGGCGTGCTATCAGCCGTACGCACGCGTTCCAGACGGACGACCTGTTCTTCGTCTGTCAGACGGAGCTGTTCGCGTACGGTTTGCGAGCCACGCACCAGCTCGCTGACGATTAACATGCCGCCGGGACGGTTTCCTCGTCGGCGCAACTCGTTGCTAAAGCTATTCAGTTCGCTGACGGATTGCTGTTGTACACGCGGCTCGCAGACAAACGTGCCGCGTCCATGTTGGCGATACAATAATCCCTCGTGTACCAGCTCGGTCAGCGCCTGGCGCACGGTGGCTCTGCTCACATGGTATTGAGCAACCAGTTCTGGCTCCGACGGAATGGAAGTGTGAGGGGCAAGGTGACCCAGGCGGATCTGCTGCTTCAGCACTTCCTTCAACTGATAGTAAAGCGGAAGAGGGTTTGAGCGTTCTAAAGTTGGCATATACGGTTCCCCTTATGTCCAGACAACAGAAAAAAGAATGGGTATAATACGGGAGAATATACCACAAAAAGCGCAAAACGTCGAGTAGGGATTGGCACCAAATAGAAGTGACCTGGATGCTTAACGTGTACCAGGCCACTTGCGTTGCTTAAGCGACCGCGATGCCGTTCTCAGCCAGCAAGCGGTCAATCTCCTGCTTGAGACGAGAAGGATGCGGCCCCACCAGGCGGCCAATGATCTTCCCATCTTTAAAAATTAGCAAGGTCGGAATTGCCTGCACCCCATAGCGACCTGGAGTAGAGGGATGCTCCTCAATATCCATTTTCGCAAAGCCCAGTTTATCGGTGTACTCATCGCTCAAGCGTTCAAAGACAGGGGCGATAGCGCGACAGGGGCCACACCAGGCCGCCCAGAAATCAACGATCACCGGCTTATTGGACTTAAGCACCTTTGCTTCGAAATCCTGATCGCCAACATGGAACAGGTTGGCAGTCGTACCCATAGTTCTCTTTACTCACTTTCCCAGTCAGATACTTCTATCTGTTCTTCCGGTAAGGCTAACGCCTGACGTGGAATACTATTTACTTCCTCTACAGAGAAGAACAAAACGGTGAGTCCTTCTATTCCAGTTTTGCGCTTGCCAGGGATAGCCGCTTGAGCAGTAGGACAAAAGTCATTAGCGCCGACGATTTCCCCCTTGCAGGATTGAGAGCAGCTGCAAAATGTACAGGAACAGATTCAACACGGTGATAAAGATCGACACTGTCAATCCGATGGCATTGGGCAAGGTATCGGCCATAGACTTTGCGCGTTGCACATAAAAGAGCACATAGGCGGAAAAGATGCCAATGCCAACGACCGAGATCAGCAACTCAAAGAAAGTACTATGGAAGAAAAAGCCGACAATGCCAGCTATGAGCAAGAGAATAACGCCAAAGAAGAGGTAATCTCCCAGGCGGGAAAAATCACGTTTGGTTGTCCAGGCGTAGAAAGCCAGGGAGAACGCAGTAATCGCCGTTATTAAAAACGCCTCGCTCAGAATATTCGGGGCATACTGAGTATACACTCTCAATAGAGGCGAGAGGGCCAGACCCTCCAGGAAGGTGAACAGATAGAGCAGAATCAGGTTAAGCCCGGATACCTGGATCAAAAAATTCAGGGCCAGCAACACCACCAGGCCACCAATCGCTACAATCCAATACCCGCCACCGAAACCCAGATCTACTGTCGTCAGACCTACAAAAGAGCCGATGGCAGCAAAAAGAAAGGAGAACGCCAGCAGGCCCATGACCTTGCCGATCAGGCCACTGGCCTGCGTGCCTTCGTACCCATAGGGCAGGGTTTGGTACTGATACCGCGACCTGAACCCTCCTCGGCCAAAGGGGCCGTTATTTCTCGGATAGAACATTTGCAAAACCTCATTGCAAGCTAACAAACAGATACCGCTTTAGCACAAGTCGCTAAAAAGGGCTTCTCACCAGTATATACGCAAGGCGTCACCCGTCAGTTGCACCAGATGTCATTGCTCCATGCGCACGAGCCAGAGGTGAGTGAAAATCGCTTACAATGAGACAGGCTGTGGGAATCCATCACCTACTGCTTTTTCACCACACGTTATTTTCTTCACCGGGAACCTGACGAAGAAGTTATCGTAACTTCTTCTTGTGCTGCCCCTTTGGCAATTCCTCAAAGGAGTCATCAGGAGCTGGATCTTCAACTTTAGGAAGCCCAGCAACATTGGTAATGCTACAGGGTGGATGATTGCTGGTAGCATGCCAGTAAAAAGAGCTACCGGCAGGCTTATACATTGGACCGCCACAACGTGGACAGTTGAAGGGGGCGGGTCCCTCCTGGCCCGTTGTCATGACCATTCCTCCCTCCGCAGGAAAGGTAATATTGAGAACATCCGTCAGACTACATCACACTCCAGACGCCACAGATTTCGCAAAACGCAACGCCGAACTCACCAAAGGTCTTGTTGCGTGTATTCCAGCAGTCGTAAGCGATTGCTAGCGAACCGCAACTCCAGCAGCGGCCACGTCCCCCGCTTTTGCTCTCATTAGCCAGCTTATGCAACAAGACACTACGCGCCTCATCCGCTCCAGTATAGCCGGGATTATAGGCAAGATGCAACTGATCGCCGGTTGCATCGCCTGGTCTCGCACCCAACGGCAACTTAATCTCGTGCGAAGGTGCGTGCAAAGAGGCCGGGGCCATTGTCTGGCCAGTGGGCATACCTGGCATAGAGACGGGAGTAGGGGGCTGTGGAGGTCGGCGGAAAAGTTCTCCGCGCGCGGTACGCCGTCCACTTTCAATCGTAGGGGAATAATCTACTCGTCCTACACGGTCGCCGTTGGTAATAGGAGGAGTTGCAGGTACAATGGTCTGATAGGTATTATTTTCTGTACGACTGGCAGCAGGGGGAACAGGATTAGCGTTCTCCTCTACTTCTACTTGTTCCACAACCTCAGAAGGCTGTTCTGCCGCGAGTGCCTCCGCAGCATTTTCACTTTGATCTGCGAGATGATTGTTATTCTCTTCTGGCTGATCGGGTGGATTGGCACGTTTACGTCGGGTTATCGGCATAGAGGTCTACTCCGTATTCATAAAATGTCTTGCAGCCAACCAATGTCACTCTCGTAGCTTTGTTATTCCGAAGGTCAACGCCACTGTAAAGAAGGCTTGCCGTAGCACATGTATTATACCACAGGGTCTCTTGGACAGAAAAATATACTATGTGGGGTAAGCTTGTACTTTCTTTAAAGAAGTTGCTTACCCCTACAGTTACATCGATAGAACGAGAACACAATCGATGAGATATGACCAGGTTGCACTGTAGCTGTATGCTAAACTGCTAGCCTTTAAAGAAATCGGCGTTGATCTTAATGTAGCTCTGCCACTCGTCAGGCACTGCGGATTCCTCAAAAATCGCTGTCACTGGACAGGCAGGTTCGCATGCCCCGCAGTCAATACACTCATCGGGATTGATGTACAGTTGTTCTGCCTCTTCAAAGCCCGGCTCATTGGACGACGGATGAATACAATCAACAGGGCAAACATCCACGCAGGATGCGTCCTTCACGCCAATGCACGGCTGGGTGATTACGTAGGTCATTGTCCTTGATATCCTCCTCTTGGCACACTATGTAGAGATGGGTACGCGTACATAGCAGCAAAGTTCTTTTCTTGGCCAGTTTTAGTATAGAGGGTCACACTGGCGATGTCAATTGCCGAAGACCTGGCTAGACTGAACCAGGGCATATTTGTACCCAGGCTTGTACCCGTGATATCTCTGCTGTTATTTTAGCAGAAGCGCGGGCAACTGTATAGAATATTGCAGGGGACAAGTGAGGAGACCCGGCGAAATCACCCTTGACTTTCCTTCCAACCGCATGGTACGCTTTCATTGAACAAAGTTCGATTTTCAAACGGTTGAATGTCTGTGGGAAGTATGGGTATCAAGCAACGACGAGAACGGGAAAAACAGGAAGTCCGACAGGGCATTCTCGCTGCAGCGCGTGAGATTGCCCTGCATGAAGGATGGCAGGCCGTCACCATTCGCAAAGTAGCTGAGCGCATCGAGTATAGCCCCTCGATGATCTATGAGTACTTTGCGAGCAAAGAGGCCGTTCTGCTCGAACTGCACAGCGAAGGCTTTCGGCTCCTTGCCTGCTCCCTCAAAACAGCAAGGAGCTCCTCTGAGGATCATGAGGAGCGGATCATCAGCATGGCCGAGGCATATTGGGAGTTCGCGATGCGCAATCCCGAACTCTATCAGGTGATGCACGGCCTGAATGGCGTTTCTCTCGATTGCAGTGGGAAATCTCCGGTTGTGTATGAAGCCTTTGATACGACAGTTGAGGCGCTCAATGAATGGTCTCAAAGCCAGAGCATCGATCTGCTTGATGTGGAAGATGCGGTCAGGATTTTTCGGGCGTTTCTTCATGGCCTGGTCTGTCTCAAAATGGAAAACCTGATGCATGATGATGAAGCGCAGGTTCGGCGTCTGGTACGTCGTACCGTTCATGATCTCCTCGCCTCCTGGAGCCTGTCTCCAAAGGATTGATCTGCTCTTTTTTTTATGGTTTATCGAACAAGGTTTGATAAAAAACCTTTGTTCTTTTTGAAAGGAGACGGACGTGAAGGCAGAAAAGAAGAACACGGCGGTCGAGCACTTCGATGTCCTTATCGTCGGAGCCGGAATCTCCGGGATCTGTATGGCCTATTATCTACAGGCACGTTGCCCACAGAGGCGATTTACCCTTTTTGAGGGCCGCGAAGCAATCGGGGGAACGTGGGATTTGTTCCGCTATCCAGGAGTGCGTTCCGACTCTGATATGTACACGCTTGGATACAGTTTCCACCCGTGGCGGAACCCCAAAGTAATTGCCGACGGGCCGTCCATTTTGCAGTACCTCCATGAAATAACGGAGACGTTTGGCATTGACCAGCAGATCCGCTTCAACCACCGGGTGCA
>DASTZT010000753.1:0-6335 GCA_035764225.1 Ktedonobacteraceae bacterium | reverse complement strand
GATATCAATCCCCTTTTAGGGGTAGTGGACCGCGTCATTTACGTGGCCAACGGCCATATCGCGGTCGGCGCGCCAGAGGAAGTGATTACCAGCGAGATGTTGAGCAAGCTCTATGATGCCCCCGTTCAGGTGGTACGTGTGCAGGATCGCGTCTTCGTAGTCGGCGTAGAAGTTTGATGCGCTCGTACTCAATAGTAGATGGGGATCGCATTCGCCCGCTTTTTGTGCATATAATATGTCCACCCCCGTAGAAAGGACAAAAAACGATGCAAGCCAGCGAAGCCGCTTCTGGTAATCCTGTGCGTTGGGGCATTATCAGCGCAGCCAATATTGGCGTGAAGGCCGTTGCACCCGCGATCCTGGCATCAGCCAATGGCCGCCTGCTAGCGGTGGGAGGCCGCGACCCACAACGGACTGCCGATCTCTACTCATTTGCTCCCAGTGTGCGTATTGACCGCGATTATGAAAGCGTTATCAACGATCCCGATATCGAGGCTATTTATAACCCATTACCCAATAGTTTGCACGCCGAATGGACAATCAGAGCATTGCAAGCTGGGAAACATGTGCTGTGTGAAAAGCCGCTGGCAGTGACCAGGGAAGAAGCCGAGACAATGGTAAAGGTGGCGCGTGAGTGTAACTTGCTGCTGATGGAGGCGTTTATGTACCGTTTCCATCCGCAGATTGTCTGGGCCTTAGAACAGGTACAGGCAGGCTTGATCGGCGCGGTCAGGCTGGTACGGGCCTCATTCTCGTTTGATATTCGTGCGCGTCCCCAAAATATTCGGCTCAAACCCGAATTAGCGGGCGGCTCGCTGATGGATGTCGGGTGCTATCCTGTCAACCTCTGTCGCGCTATTTATGGTCAGCCTCCCGTAACGGTGGGGGCGCGTGTGCATGTGCCAAAAAGTGGCGGCGTAGACATGGCGATGAACGCGGTCCTCGATTACGGCAATGGTCGCTTTGGCCTGATCGACTCCAGTTTCGGCCTGCCGATGCGTCAATCCGCCGAAATCTTTGGTGAGGAAGGGACAATCACCATCCCCGTGCCGTTTACGCCTGGTATCAGGGATGTGGCGGCGTTTGTGACCAGGAATGGTCAGATGACCGAGCAGAATTTTACACGCATCGATCAATATCAGCTTGAGGTGGAACATTTTGCCCGTTGCCTGCGTGCTGACCAGGAACCTGCCCTACGCCTGAGCGAGACGCTCGAAAACTTGAGCACCATCGAGGCCATCTATCAAGCCGCCAACCACGACTGGCCCATTTTGTAGCGATGGGGAAGGAGAAAGATGAGGCATTCGAAGAGCAGAGCAAGCGCAAGGCCCCCACGTCCCCTCCGGCCCTGCCCCTCGCCCCTACCGTCCCCGTCGAACATGGCAGTTCCCGTTCGGATCTGATTATTTGGGCGTGCAGCGATATTGGGGAACGCTGGTAGGGGCAAGGGGTGGTGTGGGGACTGGGTGGGGGCCTTGCGCTTGCCCTACTAGCGGTGGGTGTAAGAATTTGGGCGGGTGTGGGGGCCTCGCGCTTGCCCTGCTAGCGGTGGGTGTAAGAATTTGGGCGGGTGTGGGGGCCTCGCGCTTGCCCTGCTTGCTTGCCCATTTGAAACCTTTTCGGAACAAAAGCAAGGGCTTGAGCGTATAGACATTGAAGCTTTTTGTTGAATCTTGATGATATGTCGTGTGGCGATAGGTAGCAGAGAAGGAGTTTGACGATGGATGCCATTATTGGCAGATACCGGGCACGTATGGAGAAGCATGGCCTGCTGCTCAGGCATGCTTCTGGCATTAATTTTGATCTAAATCTTGAAGAAACATTGGGCTTGCTTGATTTTATTACTGTCTATCGGCAAACATTACTGACGTTACAGCAGGAGCGTGAAACGGACCCGCAACTGAGGCGCGTCACGCTTCACGAAAGTGATGAGGAACTCTCATAACGTTTGTACGGAGAGGCCAGCAATTGCTTATCTGGCGCTCTCCTCCTTAAGCTCATTGCGATACGTTTTGAGCAACTTTTGCACTTTTGGATCGATCACAAACACGCAGTAGGATGCGGAACGATTCCTATCGTAATAGTCTTTGTGGTAGCTTTCAGCCGGATAGAAGTTGGTAAAAGGCGTAATTTCGGTCACAATCGGTTGTCTGTAGAGACCAGATTTTTCGGTTGCCTCCTTTGAAGCCAGGGCAACCTGTTTTTGTGCCTCATCATGATAGAAAATGGCTGACCGATACTGCGTTCCCACATCATGGCCTTGACGGTTCAGCGTCGTCGGATCGTGCAGATGCCAGAAAATATCGAGCAGCGTCTCCAATGAAATAATGCTCGGATCGTATGTCACCTGAATAGCTTCGGCAGCTCCGGTCCTCCCTGAGCAGACGGCTTGATAGGAAGGGTTTTCTACCTGGGAAGCCGCGTATCCCGGTACGACTGCCGTTACTCCCTTGAGCCGCTGGAAGACCGCTTCCGTACACCAGAAACAGCCCCCTGCAAGCGTGATAGTATCGAGTTGAGCCATATATCACCTCATTTTGTGGCTATGCTTGTTCTCTGTTTCGTTCAATTCACTGTATCATCTCAGGAGGCCGATAGCAATAGTTTATCATTGTGGTTCAAGACGTTTTACCTTGACAGGGATAGAGCGCGGTGATACCCTTTTTGTATATTTCAGGTGCTTCGAGTAGCTCGTTATTTGAAAGGCGGTCAACTGATGAGTACGCGTATGCAAGAAGGATTTGTTCCCGTTGATGGTTATCGCGTCTGGTATCGTATCGTTGGTGGCGGCAGCGAGCAAGAAGGTGTGCCACTGCTGATCCTGCACGGAGGGCCGGGAGCGCCCCATAACTATCTGGAGAACCTGGCAGCGTTGGCGACAGATACGCGGCGCGTGATCTTCTACGATCAACTGGGCTGCGGACTATCCGACCAGCCCGATGATACCTCGCTCTGGCGGGTCGAACGTTTTGTGACAGAGTTGGCAACCGTCCGCAAAGAGTTGGGACTGGAGCGCCTCCATATCCTGGGCCAATCCTGGGGTGGTATGCTCGCCATTGAATATATGCTGACGAAACCGCAAGGGGTTGTCAGCCTGATCCTCTCCAACACCACCCCCAGCATTCCGCTCTGGGTCGCTGAAGCCAATCGGCTGCGTTCGCAATTGCCTCCAGAGGTGAATGCCACCCTGCTGCGTCACGAAGAGGCCGGGACGACCGATAGCGCCGAATATCTGGAGGCGATGGACGTGTTCTATCAGCGCCATGTGATCCGCGTCCCATCGCCAGATTATGTCAAGCAAACGATGGATAATCTGAGCCAGGTATATTTTTATATGAATGGTCCCAGCGAGTTTCACGTTATCGGCCCCATCAAGGACTGGGACCGCACGGATCGCCTGCACGAAATTCACGTTCCCACCCTGATTATCGCTGGCCGCTACGACGAGTCCACGCCTGCGATCAACGACATATTGCAGCGCGGCATCGCTGGCTCTGAGCGTGTAACGTTGGAGAACAGTTCGCATCTATCGCACGTTGAAGAGCCTGAACTGTATATGCAAACAGTCCAGGCTTTCTTACAAAAAGTTGAGGAAGGCGCTTAACCCTGTTTAGGCCGCGCGAGATGGCTTAAACGTCACCGGTAAGCGTTTGAAGCCGAACAGGATGCGTCCCTCGAAAAGTTCTAATGGCTCTTCGCGTACTCGCTGGAGTTGCGGCAGTTGCTCAAGCATCATCGGCAAAGCAATCGAAGCCTCTAAGCGAGATAGCGGAGCGCCAATACAGAAATGAATGCCATGCCCAAAGGCAATGTGCTTATTGGGCGTGCGCGTAATATCAAAACGCTCAGGATCGGGGAACTGTGCGCCATCACGGTTGGCGGAAGCGAGCCAGGCGAAGATCAGCGATTCGGCTGGAATGGTCACGCCTGAGAGAGTCGTCTCAGTTTTATTGGTGCGGATCAGCCGCCAGACAGGAGAGGCATAGCGCAGTATCTCCTCAATCGCTTCGGGCATCAGCTCTGGGTGTTCGCGCAGCCGTTGCATCGTCTCCGGGTGTTCGTCAAAGCAGCGGATGGCCTGACTCAGCAGATTAGTGGTTGTGACGTGGCCAGCGAGGAGGAGCAGGATGCAGAAGCTGATCGTATCCTCCATGCTCAGATGTTCCCCATCGACTTCGGCAGCGAGCAGCTCGCTCATCATATCGTCGCGTGGTTCACGGCGGCGTTGCTCAAGCAGATTGCGGAAGTAGTCGGACATCTCGTCAAAGGCTTCAGAGAAGCGCCTCATTTCGGGCTGGTCAGGTTTGAAGAACTCGGCGTCGCTCAATTGTTGGGAGAGCAGTCCATCGGCCCAACGCCTGAACAGCGGACGATCTGACGTTGGCACTCCCAGCATTTCAGCAATCACAATTGTCGGTAAGGGATAGGCGACATCCGCCACCACATCCATTCTACCGGTCGGGCGTACTTCATCCAGTAATTCTTGCATGATGGTAGCGACGCGACCAGAGAGGCGCGAAAGTGCTCGTGGCGTAAACGAAGGAGATACAAGATTGCGATATTGCCGATGTTGGGGTGGGTCCATCGCAATAATACTGCGTCCCATATCTTGACCGCGTGCCGATGCACGGCCCAGAGGTCGTCGTCTATTCTCCGAAGAGAACAGGTGATAGTCGGTGATGACCTGATGCACATCGGTATAGCGAAACACATGCCAGCAGCCACTTTTTTCGTCGAGCCAGACGGGTTGAGTGGTACGCATCTGTTCAAACCAGCGATACATTTCCTGCACATTCTCTAAAGAGGAAAGCTGTTGCAGCATAAAAGGCAGTTCCTTTGTAGCTTTCTCACAAAAGAGTGAGAAGATCTGACGACAAACACAAGTAATAACAGTATATCATGTCTGGTCCGAAGTCGGAGCACGCCAGTAGCGACGAGATGTTAAGACATCACCTGGTTGGTTGGCGGTATTGGCGACCAGACCTGCGTGATGTAAATGGCTCAGTGCTTCCAGCAGCCGTGCCGGACGCAGCCAGTTTTTGTGCGCACCCTTTTCCTCAAGCAGCTTTTGCAATTCTGCCATCGTCATTCCCTCCTGACCTGGCAGTAAGGAGAGAATGACCTGGGCGAACTGTTGTTGTGCGAGATGTTGCTCGCGTTGGAGTGCTGGCTCTAACCTGGATGGAGGAGACGAGAAGTGGAGGTCGAAGCGGCATACCGAAAATCCTTGCTTCATACATGAACGCTCAACAACCTCTACATGTTCGCCGTAGCTCGCCGCAGCTCCTTCGATAGCGCCAGCCAGCAATGCGCAGAGGTGGCGGGGGCTATCGTAGAACAAAACCAGATCCTTAGGGGCAGTCGGCACAGCCTGATAGCCAAATAAAGGAGGCGTCAGGCCGTCGGGCAAACGGCTCATTTGTTTATGAGCGGCATGCATTGCCAACAAGAGATCGCGTCCATTATGGACCTGCGTCAGGAGGTAAGCACACATATGTCTCGTCAGCCCGTTCATGATGAAATACCGGCCATACTCATAGAGCAATTGCTCAACTGGCACTTTTGTAATATCGCTAGCGGTCTTTACTCCCTGTAGCAGCATGTCGTCGTTATAGACGCGGCTGGCGAGCGGTGCATTTGACGCCGTCTCGCCGAGAGTAGCCCGATACTTTGTTAAAACGGAACCTTGAAAACGCTCCAGTAAATATTTCTCCCACGTCATAAAGATTAACCCGTGCATCAATAAACTCCAAATTCTGAAAGGGAAGTCTTGTCCTTGCTATAGAAGCATCTATCAAATTATAAATAAACATCGGTTAGGAGGTCAATTATTCTGTGAGGAGCTAGTACCGGTCTTTTCTCATAATTTGATGGTTCAATATCAAGAAAAAGAGTATATTAGATGAATAACGTGCTATAATTTGATAGATTTATAGGGTCATCAACGTTGGAAAATGTGAAATATCTCTATAAACAAGAGATGAGTATATCTCTTCCATAGCCTATCATCGGTTTGCTATCGGAGAAGGTGAAGCAGTGGAAGCCTGGATTATGGCGGCTTCCACTAAATTAAGAGTGTGCAAAATATGGGAACGTCTCAGCTCTGGAGAAAGTCATTGACCGCTTGCATAAAAGCATCGAACATGTGGCGGTGGATATTGTGTGTTGCGCCGTCGATCTGGACTGCTTTGCTGTGTGCGGGAAGATAGCTTTGCGCTTCGTCCCAGACCGCTCCTGGGAGGGTGGTACCATTGTCTGGATCGGCCCGCAGTAAAAGCGTGGGCGCGTTAAGTCTGGCGAGCAAAGGTAACAAACTGCCCATCTGTCCAGCTTGA
>DASTZT010000752.1:0-7053 GCA_035764225.1 Ktedonobacteraceae bacterium | reverse complement strand
TGCATAGTATTGGCAACCGTCAGCCAACCCAGGCGATCTTTAATCTTCTCCTGCACAGCCGGATCGGACTTCCAGAGCGAGGCATCGTGTTGCCAGATGCGTGCTGCCGCCTGCTGCTGATCCAGGATGGCCCAACTACTGGCGATAGCCTGCTGAGCATCCTGGGGAGCAGTTAATCTCGCGCCAATTTCCTGTGTGCTCATGAACGCGTCACCTGCCCCTCTTTAATCGCTTTGTGTTTGTTTTCAATACCGGCGAACAACTGATGGAACGAATCGGCGAATTTCTTTACGCCCTCATCCTGAAGCTGCTGCGTCACCTGATCGTAGTGAATGCCAATTTTCTCTAGCTCTTCAAAGGTCGCTTTAGCGCCTGCGGTATCATTTTCAATCGTCAGACGGGCCTGTCCGTGATCGCGAAAATGCTCGATAGTCTCTAGCGGCATTGTATCGACGGTATCGGGTCCGATCAACTCCTCAGCATAGAGCACGTCGCGGTAGGCTGGATTTTTTGTGCTGGTGCTGGCCCAGAGGGGACGCTGGACGTGTGCGCCTGCATGTCTGAGCGACTCAAATTGCGGTGTGCTAAAGATGCGCTGAAACTCCTGGTAGACCAGACGCGCATTGGCGATAGCGGCCTTGCCTTGCAGCGACTTCAGCTTTTGCTGCTCGTTTGGATCGCTGGTGGCCTTGATCTTCTCATCCAGCAATTTGTCCACCAGGGTATCGACGCGGCTGACAAAGAAGCTGGCGACCGAAGCGATATGGCTGATGTCCTCTCCTCTGCCCTTGCGCTCTTCGAGTGCTTCCAGGTAGGCATTAGCTACGGCGCGATAGCTATCTAGCGAAAAGATCAGGGTAATGTTAATGTTCAGTCCGTCGCTCAGGGTCTGGCGAATGGCCGGAATACCTTCCGGGGTGGCCGGTATTTTAATCATCAGATTGGGGCGATCCACCATCTTCCAAAAGCGGCGTGCTTCGGCAATCGTGCCTGTTGTGTCGTGCGCCAGTTCGGGCGAGACCTCCAGGCTGACGTAGCCATCGAGCCGGGACGTGTTGTCATAGATCGGACGGAGCAGATCCGCCACCGTCTGAATATCTTTGACGATCATGGCCTCGTAGATATCGCTGCTGTTCTTGCCCTCGTTGATCAGTTGCGTCATCTGCTCATCGTAGGCATGGCCTGAGCTGATGGATTTTTCAAAAATGGTCGGGTTAGCGGTGACGCCAACGATCCCATCTTCGTTCAGCAGGCGCTGGAATTGGCCGGAGGTGAGTTGTGCGCGATCAATGTTATCGTACCAGACGCTCTGGCCTAGCTTTTTGAGTTCTAGTAACGGGTTAGTCATAACAATTCTCCTGTTATTGTTAGCACGGGCATAGGTATTATGCTCTTTGCGTCAAACGTTTAGCTATCTCAACAATATGCTCAACGGTGAAGCCAAACTGTTGGAAAAGCACCTTCGCGGGGGCCGAAGCACCGAAGTGATCCAGGGTGACAGTATCACCATAGGAGCCAGTATAGCGGCTCCAACCCATAGGAGAAGCGGCCTCGATAGCGATCCGGGCCTTGATGCTCTCTGGTAATACGGCTTCTTTATACTCTGCGCTCTGCTCCTCAAACAATTCCCAACTCGGCATACTTACTACACGAACGGGTACGTTATCTTGATGCAGTTTTTGGGCGGCATCGACGGCAAGTGAAAGCTCTGAACCGGTGGCGATAAGCATGATTTGTGGTGCATCCCCTGTATCAAGTAATACGTAAGCGCCACGAGCGAGGTTACTCGCGCTTGCCATTGTGGCGCGGTCGAGAGTGGGCAGAGCCTGGCGCGTTAAAGCCAGGGCAACCGGACGGGGGTGCTTGATCGCCACACGCCAGGCTTCGGCGGCCTCGTTGGCATCACCGGGCCGAATGACGATCAGGCCAGGAATAGCGCGTAATGCTGCGAGTTGCTCGACTGGTTGGTGGGTGGGGCCGTCCTCGCCCACGCCGATGCTATCATGAGTAAAGACGTAGATGGTTTTGAGTCTCATGATAGCAGCAAGGCGAATGGAGGGGCGCATGTAATCCGAGAAGATCAGGAAGGTCGCGCCAAAGGGAATCAGCCCTCCGTAGAGCGCCATGCCATTTAAAATGCCGCCCATCGCGTGTTCGCGAATGCCAAAATGGAAATTGCGCCCAGACTGTTGCGGCCCGAAATCGCCCAGATCCTTCATATAGGTGTTGGTCGAGGGGGCAAGATCAGCGGAGCCGCCCACTAAGCTGGGGAGTTTGGGGGCGATGGCATTGATGACCTGACCGGCGGCGGCGCGGCTGGCAAGAGCTTCGCCAGCTTTAAATGTCGGGATGGCGCTATCCCAGCCCTCTGGCAACTGCCCGCTCATTTCCTGTTGCCACTGGGCGGCAAGATCGGGATAAGCGGCGGTGTAGGCGCGGAATTGCTCTTGCCAGGCTTGCTCCTGGGAATTGCCGCGCTCGACGGCCTGACGGAAGAAGCTGAGCGCCTCTTCTGGGACGTAGAACGGCTCTTCGGAGGGCCAACCCAGATTGCTCTTGGTCAGCAAGACTTCTTCGGCTCCCAGAGGCTCGCCGTGAGCTTTGGCGTTATCCTGTTTGTGAGGGCTGCCGTAGCCGATGTGCGAGCGTACGATAATGAGCGAGGGCCGTTCGGTTTCGGCCTGAGCCGCGCTAATGGCCTCTTCCAGCTCGGTCAGGTTGTTCACATCAGCGACATGCTGGACGTGCCAGTGATAGCCCTCGAAGCGCAGTCCGACATCTTCATTGAAAGCTAGATCGGTGCTACCTTCAATCGTAATATGGTTGTTATCATAAAAATAGATTAGCTTGCCCAATTGGAGAAAGCCCGCGATGGAAGCAGCTTCCGAGGCAATCCCTTCCATCAGGTCGCCGTCGCTGACGATGGCATAGATATGATGGTCGAGGATAGTGTGATCGGGGCGGTTATAGCGAGCCGCCAGGAAACGCTGCGCGATAGCCATACCGACGCCGTTAGCGAAGCCCTGACCAAGTGGCCCTGTGGTTGTTTCGATGCCTGGGGCGTGTCCATACTCTGGATGTCCGGCTGTATGGCTACCCCACTGGCGGAAACGCTTCAGTTCTTCCAGGGGAAGGTCGTATCCGCTGAGATAAAGCATACTGTAGAGCAGCATTGAGGCGTGACCGGCTGAAAGGATAAAGCGGTCACGGTTGACCCAGGATGGGTGAGTCGGGCTGTAGTGCATAGCACGCGTCCAGAGTAGGTACGCCAGGGGAGCCAGGGCCATCGCTGTGCCAGGATGACCGGAGTTCGCTTGCTGGACGCCATCCATTGAGAGTGTGCGAATAGTATTGATACAGAGCTGTTCAAGCGCGTTCTGCTGAACTGATGTTTGTTGCTGTGTTGTCATTGATCCTCCAAAAAATACGTTACTGATTTATTGTAAATTAGACACTAACTAAGTTATGTATAACAACACCTCAAAGCCCTATTTTATTGCAGGCGGCTCATCAGGTGTCTTGCCTGGCTTTTTGCTGTAGCTCGTAGAGCTTGCTAATGGCCTCGATGGGTGTGAGTTCGTCAATTGCCAACGACTTCAATTCTTCAAGTAAAGGATGCGGTTCGGCAGCCATGAGCGTCATTTGCCAGGCGGCGGGCATCGCCATATCGCGCATCGCTTTGCGTCGAGCTTTGGCATCGCCTTTGCGCTCCAACTCTTCCAGAATCTCCTGAGCGCGATGGATCACCGGGCGCGGGATACCTGCCAGTTGGGCGACGTGAACGCCGTAGCTGCGGTCGGCCCCACCTGGAACGATTTTGCGCAGAAAAACGACTTTGCCGCTCTCCTCGGTCACGGCAACGTTCATGCAGCGAATACGCGGCAGCAGTTGAGCAACCTCAACAAGTTCATGATAGTGCGTGGCGAAAAGGGTGCGAGCGCCGCAACGTTTATTGTTATGCAGGTATTCCACAACCGAGCGGGCAATCGCCAGACCATCATAGGTGCTGGTGCCGCGCCCAATCTCGTCAAGGATAATCAGGCTGCGTGGCGAGGCATGATGCAGGATATTAGCCGTCTCGACCATCTCGACCATGAAGGTGCTCTGGCCCGTTGCCAGATCATCCTGCGCTCCGATGCGCGTAAAGATGCGGTCAACAATGCCGATAGAGGCTGCTTCGGCGGGAACGTAGCTGCCCATCTGCGCCATCAGCGTAATCAGGGCAACCTGGCGTAAGTAGGTCGATTTACCCGCCATGTTAGGTCCGGTGATAATCACAATTTGCGCGTCATGGTTGGCGATATTGGTATCGTTGGGAATAAAAGGTATTTCGGCCTGCGTATATTCGACGACCGGGTGACGACCCGCGACGATATGGATCGTGTCGCTCTCGTTCAACTGTGGGCGACAGTAATTTTGCCGGGCCGCAACCTCTGCCAAACTGAGATAGACATCGATCTCCGCCAGACTATGGGCGATATCAACGATGCGCTCTGAGGCATGGATAGCAATATCGGCTCGCAGTTGCACAAAGAACTCATTCTCCATCTTGTTGATGCGTTCCTGCGCATTGAGAATCAGGGTTTCGTACTCTTTGAGATCGGATGTGATGTACCGTTCGCAGTTCGTCAGAGTCTGACGGCGCATGTAATCTTTGGGCACGCGGTTCAACTGGGAATTCGAGACTTCGATATAGTAGCCAGAGGCTTTGTTGTAGCCCACCTTAAGCGTATTGATGCCGGTGCGTCTGCGTTCGCGCTGTTCCATCTCCGCGATCCACTGGCGTCCGTTGTGGGAAGCGCTTTTTAGCTGATCCAGTTCAGAGCTAAAGCCTGCCCGAATGATGCCGCCTTCGGTGATGCTCACGGGAGGTTCGTCAACGATGGCGCGTTCGATCAGCGTGATGATATCGGCGTTATCGGCGAGGCGCTGCATCAGGCGGGTGAGCATGGGCATCTGGGCTTCGGCATCGGCTGAGAGGCAGGATCGTATCTCTATGGCAGCTCGTAAGCCATTAGCCAGGGCGATCAGATCGCGAGGCGAGGCGATGCGCTGACGGACGCGGTTAATGAGCCGTTCAATATCGCCAGCTTTCTTGAGTCCCTCAGCCAGTCGTGCCTGCATGAGGGTATCGGTGAGCAGTTCGCTGATGGTGTCCTGGCGTTGTTGGAGCATGGCGATATTGAGCAGGGGCTGACCAAGCCAACGTCGCAAGAGGCGTCCGCCCATCGGGCTGCGCGTCTTGTCGAGCACCCATAAAAGCGAGCCTTTGCTGGAGCCGCTGCGTCCGGTTTCAAATAGTTCCAGATTGCGGCGTGTATAGGGATCGAGGGTCATAAAGCCACTGGTCGAGTAGGTTTCGAGCGCGGTCAGTTGTTGCAGCAGGCCCTTCTGCGTTTCTTGCACATACGCCAGTACGGCTCCGGCGGCGCGAATAGCCAGAGGGAGGTGGGCGCAACCAAAGCCTTCAAGCGAGGCCACATCAAACTGGGTCAGGAGGCGATGACGGGCGTCATCCTCGGAGAAGTAGCGCGAATCGTAGGGGGTGACGTGTCCCGCGACCCCGGTAAGCTGTTTGACAAGGGGGGCGAAATCGTCCTCGTCGTCCTCGTCGAGTTCGGGGATTTCGGCGTTGGCATTGCCATTGCTACCAAGCTTCGTGACCTGCTTCTCGCTCATCACGGTCGCGAGCCAGCGCCGTTTGCGGCTGCCCATGCGGCTGTAATGAGCCTCGACCAGCACCTCGGCGGGGCCGACGCGCGCGATTTCCTGCTGGATCGCCAACTCTGGCTCTGGTGTGCTAAACTGGGTGACGGCAAACTCTCCGGTAGTGATATCGATATAGGCCAGCCCTACGGCATCGCGCCCCAGCACGACTCCGGCCAGGAAATTATTGCGTTTGGCGGCCAGCATCGTCGGGTCAATCACGGTGCCAGGGGTAACGACGCGAATCACCTCACGCTCGACCAATCCTTTGGAGAGCGCGGGATCGCTGGTTTGTTCGCAGACGGCGACGCGGTAGCCTTTGCTGACGAGACGAGCAATATAGCCATCGGCGGCGTGGTGAGGGATGCCTGCCATCGGTGATTTTTCGCCGCGCCCGAAATCACGCCGGGTCAGCGCAATCTCCAATTCGCGTGCCACGATTTCGGCATCGTCGTCGAACATCTCGTAAAAGTCGCCCATGCGGAAAAAGAGAATAGCGTCAGGGTTTTGTTGCTTGATGCGCAAGTATTGCGTACGTACCGGGCTATGGATCGGATTCTCTTTTTCAAAGTCTTCGAATAACACTTTCAACCTCCATGAAGCTCGACACCAGTATAAGCCTTTGACGCTGTGGCGTCAATTTGCCTGTAGCCAAAAGCCGCCTTTTGCGCGTGTGAAACGAGGAGGCATAGATAGTTGCGAAAAACATGAACCCATAGGACAGAAGCCCTATCAGCCAGTTTCTCACGTTAACCTACACCCGTTGAAGCTGCAAGATCATCCTGGGGATGCTCCCACAATGGGGGGTTGGACTACGGCCAACCTACATTTCTGCTTCCATTGCTCATGACGGCGCATGAGCAACACTTTGATGGCATTGCGATCCTGGCATGTCTGTAATTCCACATCACCCACACGAGCGGCGATATTCCACGCTGCATTGCGATCAGCATGCTGAGTGTACCCACAGACCTGACAACAAAACGTTTGCTGATTTGGTCTGTTCTTTTTGTCCACATAAGAGCATACACAGCATGCTTGTGATGAATAGGCACTCTTGACACGGGTGGCTTGCACGCCTCGCTTGGCGGCATTCCAGGCAATCTGTTTGGGGATATGGGCCAGATTGGAGGCCCGCAGATAGGCGTTCTGCGCTCTGGCTTTCATCTTCATCGTAGCAACGGATAACTGCTCATAGGCAATGTGGGCCTGGGGATGCTCGGCAAAGCATTCGTTCACGGCACGATTGATGGATTGGCGCACATGCCGGATGAGGCGTTGCCCGCTTTTGCTACTGGTGGATGGCAACTTTTCCACGCCCTTCTTTTTGAGACAGGCCCGTAACTT
>DASTZT010000751.1:0-8168 GCA_035764225.1 Ktedonobacteraceae bacterium | reverse complement strand
ACATTTTTACTACAGCGTTTCCAGCTCGACCTCCTGCCCCTGTTTTCCAACGTGCCAACACCAATGGATGACGGCGCTGCGCAAAACCTGGATTTACGAGCAATGGTTGGACGTGGCTCAGCAACGCGGGATGGACGCATTAGCGATCCGGTTCAGGCTCAGTGTGGCACCTTTGTGCTGGAATATGCGCTAACGCAAGTATTGCGTTCCTGGGGCCTGCGTCCTCAAGCCTTATTGGGGTATAGCCTGGGCGAATATATCGCAGCAACCGTAGCTGGAGTTTTCTCGCTGGAAGACGCCTTGAGCCTGATCGTTCAGCGTTCACGCCTGGTAGCCTCTCTGCCGCCGGGAGCCATGTTGGCTGTCTTCGCGGCAGCTGAACAGGTGCAACCCTTCTTGCATCCAGAGGAAGAGATCGAGGTTGCCATCTTCACCAGCCCTGGTATGTGCGTCCTTGCTGGCTCGAAAAAGGATCTGGAGCAGGTAGCCGAACGCCTGAGAGCAGTCGAAATCGTGAATCGCTTCGTTGAAAGCGAGCATGCCTTCCATTCAAGCCATATGGCTCCGATACAGGCCCAACTGACCCAACTGCTAGAGGCTATTCCGCGCCAGACGCCAGCAATTCCGTATCTCTCCAATGTCACGGGAGACTGGATTACCGCCGAACAGCTACAGGATGCGAGCTACTGGGCACGCCACCTTTGTGAGCCTGTACGGTTCAGCGAGTGCGTTGAAAAGCTCCTGGGCGAACAAAAGTGGCTACTGCTCGAAATTGGTATAGGACAGATGCTCAGTGGGGCTGTGAAGCAACATCCGGCCTGTAATCGCGAGGCTGCGAGTAGAGTCATCGCCACCCTTCCCTCAATCTATGAACAACGCTCAACCCAGGAAGCCTTACTGCGCACACTTGGGCAGCTCTGGCTGCACGGTGCCAGAATCGATTGGCAGGGGTTTACCGCTCGCGAGCGTCGCCGACGCGTTCCCCTGCCGACCTACCCCTTCGAGCGCCAGCGCTACTGGCTCCAGGCCGAAGGGAAGCGCCGCCCGATTTCGGCTGAACGGATGATTGCGGGTGAGCTTGATAAGATTGAAGATCTGGCAGACTGGTTTTTCCTGCCATCCTGGACACAGATGCCGTGGGCGAGGCCAGAAGCGCCGGGAGAAGGCACCTCGCAGGTCTGGGCTTTGCTGATGGATGATTGTGGAGTGGGCGAGCAGCTCTATAAGAGGCTACAGCAGCAAGGGTATCCCGTGATTACGGTGCATGCAGGTGATAGTTATGCGCAAACGGATGCGACATCGTTCCGGGTTCGTCCTACAGAACGAGACGACTACCATGCCCTCCTGCGCATGCTGAGCAAGTATGCAATGCTGCCGTCCCGCTTCGTCCACTTATGGTCAGTCACCGGAGAGGGATCGCTATCGACAGCAGCTCAGGAGCAGAGCGATGCAGCCAGCGGCGAAAAAAGCTTTTATAGCCTGCTGGCGCTCGCCCAGGTCATTGGCACTATGGGAACGGGTCAGTTCCAGATCGATGTGATCTCCAGCGATATGCAAGATGTCACTGGCAATGAGCGATTGAATCCGATGAAGTCGCTGATCATCGGACCTTGCAAGGTTATCCAGCAAGAATATACCCATATTCGCTGCCGCAGTATCGATCTGGCTCAGGACGATCTATCTGAACACCTGTGCGACTCCCTACTGAAGGAATTACTCTCTCCTCTGGTGGATACCTCGGTGGCGCTGCGCGGCAGGCGTCGCTGGGTTCAGACGTATGAGCCTCTCAGACTTGACGCGTGCAAGTCAGAAGAAATTCCCTTACGGCCAGGAGGCGTCTATCTGATTACAGGGGGACTCGGTGGTATTGGTCTTGCCCTGGCTGAACATCTGGCAAGCACGGTTCAAGCTCGCCTGATACTGGTCGGACGTTCAACGCTGCCACCGCGCGATGAGTGGGAAGAGATTCTGACTACGCAAGGCTGCCAATCTGACGTGGGCAGACGTATTCATCACGTTCAGCGCATTGAAAGCCTGGGCTCGCCAGTGATGCTCGTTGCCGCCGATGTCGCTGAAGAGGTGCAGATGCGCACCGTGATTGAACAAACGCTCACGACATTTGGTGCGCTCCACGGCGTCATTCACGCCGCCGCGCTGCCGCCATCAGGGTTGATTCAGTTGAAAACGCCGGAGCAGGCGGCGCAAATTCTGGCCCCTAAAGTGCAGGGAACCTTGATCCTGGATCGGCTGCTCCGGGGAATCCCGCTTGATTTTCTGTTATTATTCTCGTCGATGAGTTCCAGTACCGGCGGTGGTCCGGGTCAGGTTGATTATTGCGCGGCTAATGCCTTCCTGGATGCCTTTGCCCATAAACACAGCACGGATCACGGTATGACGGTCGTGATTGATTGGGGGGAATGGCAATGGGATGCTTGGTCCGCCGGGTTGGAAGGTTTTCCGCCGGAGGTGCGCCGTTACTTTATCGAAAAACGCCGTGATTATGGTATCTCCTTTGCCGAAGGCATGGAAGCTCTAAGCCGTATTCTCGTGCGCCGACTCACCCATGCCGTTGTTGCGACGCAAAACTTTCCCTTGATGGTAGAAGGGAGCAAGAATTTCTCAATCGATACCATCATCGGAGCAGTGACGAAGCTTCGCAAGATGCAATCCACAGCTTATCCGCGACCAGTGCTCAGTACTCCTTATGTTCCTGCGGAAAACGAGTTTGAAGAGGAGATCGCGCAGATCTGGGGTGAATTGCTGGGCATTGAGCAGATAGGTATCCGTGACAACTTTTTTGAGCTGGGAGGCCATTCCCTACTTGGCGCACAACTGATCGCGCGCTTGAGGCAGAGCTTCCAGATCGATCTGTCTCTAGAAATTATCTTTGAGTCTGCCACTGTGGCCGAACTCGCCATAGCCATCGAACTCGCCATGATCGACGAAATCGAACACACAAGCACGCCCGACTTCGTAGCGACCTGATTTATCGCGTCCGATTTATCGCCCGCTCTATGAGAAATAGCTGGAAATACCGTAGCGACCTGATTTATCGCATCCGCTGTATCGAGAAAAGGAGTTTTTATCAATGAACAAGCAGATCATTGGGGTTGTCGGAGCCGGCGTTATGGGGGTTGGAGTGGCTCAGAACCTGGCGCAAACCGGCCACAAGGTTCTTCTGCTCGATCTGACAGAAGATATCTTACGCAAAGCTGAAAACGAGCTGCAAAAAAACATGCGTTTTCAGCGTATGCTGAAAAAAGATCAGGCTCAGATGAGCGCAGCGCAGGTGATGGATGCGATCACCTTTACCGCCAGCTATGCTCCCTTTGCCGATGCCGATTTTGTGATCGAAAATGCTAGCGAGCAATGGGCAGTCAAGCAAGAGATCCACGTCAGGCTTGATGCCGTTTGCCCTGAGCACACTGTCTTCGCGGCCAATACCTCGGCCATCTCGATTACCAGGATTGGGGCAGTCACCAAACGGCCAGCGCGGGTTCTGGGCATCCATTTCATGAATCCCGTGCCGCTCAAACCGGTGGTAGAGGTTATTCGTGGCTTCCATACCTCTGACGATACCATAGCCATCGCTCAACGCCTGTTAACGAGCATGGGCAAGCAATGGATCATCGTCAATGATTATCCTGGCTTTGTCTCCAATCGCATCTCGCATCTCTTTATGAATGAAGCGGCTTTTGTCGTGCAGGACCAGGTCGCCACGGCCAAAGATGTGGATGAGATATTTACCCGATGCTATGGGCACGCGATGGGGCCGCTACAAACCGCCGATTTAATCGGATTGGATACGGTCGTAGACACCTTAAACGTGCTGTACCAGAGCTATCAGGACCCGAAGTTTCGCTGTTGCCCATTGCTCCAAAAGATGGTCGATGCTGGGCTACTCGGTGTGAAATCAGGCAAAGGTTTTTACAGTTATTAGCCAGGAAAACGGTTCCTGAGAAAGAAGGCAGGTGAACGATGAGCATTGTAACTCAACCGGCATGTATCGAATTGGAGAATATCAGCAAAACCTACCGGGGCCCCAAAAAAACCACCATTACGGCAGTAGATAACCTGACCCTTTCGATTGGCAGAAGTCAGGTTTTCGGGGTCCTGGGGGCCAATGGCGCAGGCAAAACCACCACCATCAAAATGATCTGCGGATTAGTCACGCCAACAACCGGGACCGTTCGGCTCAATGGCTACGATGTAAAGCGTGATCGCGGCCAGGCGGCCAAGCAGATCGGCGCTGTGCTGGAGGGCACACGCAACATCTACTGGCGTCTGACCGCCTGGGATAATCTGATCTATTTTGGCCGTCTCAAAGGCTATTCGGGGCGAAAGTTGATAGAGCGAGCCGAGCAGCTGCTACAGGAGTTGGGGTTGTGGAAGCGCAAGGATCACCAGATCCGCTATTTCTCACGCGGGATGCAGCAGAAGATAGCGGTAGCCTGCGCTCTGATTGCCGATCCGCCCATTGTGCTGCTGGACGAGCCGACGCTGGGCCTGGATATTCAAGCTGCTTTGACCGTGAAAAACTGGATCGCACGGCTGGCACACGAGGAAGGCAAGACGGTTATTCTCACCACCCACCAGTTAGATCTGGCCCAGGATTTGTGTGAGCGTGTGGCTATTATGTCCAAAGGGCAGATCCTGACTGAACGTCCCGTAAGTGAGCTACTCTGCTTCTTCGAGCAAAATCGCTATCGACTCAAAGTGCATGGAGAACTGAGCGAAAAACAAGGAGGGCAGCTAGAGAGTTGGACCAGAACCTCCGCTGACGGAGAAACGCTGCTAGACGGGACCGTGAGCTGTCAGGAAGAATTGCACCAGGTGTTGGCGCAATTGCACGAGTGGAAATTGCAGCTTTTAGAGGTGAAGCGGGAAGAGCCAGACCTGGAAGAAGTATTTGTACGTATGATCTCGCAAGCACAAGAGCAAGAGCTGGAGGAAGAGCAACATGAACGTGAACATGACCTTGCTTATCGTCAGTAATGAAATTTACAAACGCCTGCGCATCCTGTGGACCTATCGCATGAACATCCTGACGCAGGTGCTGACCGTCGGCTTTATCTTCATCGGGGCCAGCTATTTCATCGAGAATGGGCAGCTTAATCCCGCTCCGCTAGCCTCGGTGTTGCTTGGCTATCTTCTCTGGTTTTATGCTCGCATCGTCATTATGAGCAGCAGCGAAGATCTGATGCGAGAGATGCAGGCAGGAACGCTGGAACAGATCTATATGAGCCCGGTATCAGCCAGTTTGCTGCTCTTTTCTCGCCTGCTGGCGCTGCTCTTCTCGACGACGATCATTGTCATGGTCCCGATGACCATTATGGCGTTGCTTCTCAAAATACAGATCCCGGTGCGCTGGGAAGGGATATTGGCGCTGGCAATCACGCTACTGGGGTTGTTTGGTTTTACGCTAGCTCTGAGCGGTATCGCCCTGGTTTTTAAACAGATAGGAGCCCTGGCTGACCTGGTTCAAAATGCGCTGCTCTTCTTGACGGGATCGCTGCTACCAGTGAGCCGCTTCCCGTTCTGGTTAACGCTGATCGCACAGACGTTGCCAATCACACAGGGGATCATCGTGTTGCGAGCAATTACGCTGCAAGGACACTCATTGCTACAGGTGTGGAGCGATGGCAGCCTATTCTGGCTGTGCGTGAACTCAGGGTGCTATCTGATGTTGGGATTGATGGTCTTTAAATGGGGTGAGAGGGTGGCTAAGATGCGAGGGTCAATAGGACATTACTAGTCGCACACATTCGGATACCGACAAAGCAAGAGGCAACATTATCAGTACACAAAGGAGACATTCAACAATGGAAGAGACAAAGGTTCGCATCAAAGCGTTTCTGGCGCGTTATCTGCAAAACCACGATCTGTCGGATGACCAGGACATCTTCTCTCTGGGATTCATCAACTCTCTGTTTGCTATGCAACTAGTCCTATTCGTGGAAAAAGCGTTTCACATCGAGGTCTCCAACGAAGATCTGGATATCGACAACTTTCGCACCGTCAACGCTATCGCTACTCTAGTCGAGCAGAAACTGAACCAGCAACCGCAAGAGGTCAGCGGGTAGGGACAATCCCTGGCGATTGCTCTCTTATGAGAGGAAAGAAATATGCGTGTAGAACTGACACCGCAACAGCGCGAGAGCCAGGAGCGATTTCGAACATTCGTGCAGGCAGAGATTCAGCCTCATGCCGACCGCTATGATCGAGAGGAGCGCGTGCCACGGGAGATCATACAGCGCCTGGCTCATATAGGCTACCTGGGAGCCATCGTTCCGCGCGAGTATGGCGGCAGTGAGATGGATATGATCACCTTTGGTCTGCTTAATGAGGCGCTTGGTCGGGGCTGCTCGTCTCTGCGGAGCCTGCTCACGGTGCATAGTATGGTCGCCTATGCCCTTTTGCGCTGGGGAAGCAACGATCAGAAAGCCTTCTGGCTGCCTCGTCTCGCATCAGGAGAGACGCTGGCCGCCTTTGGTCTGAGCGAACCGGAGGTGGGAAGCGACGCGAAAAGTATCACCACTACGGCCATTCCAAACGAACAAGGGTATATCTTGCAGGGACGGAAAAAGTGGATGACCTTTGGACAGATCGCGCAACTCTTCTTAATCTTTGCTCGCAACGGCTCAAGCATCTCGGCCTTTCTGGTAGAGCGAGAAACGCCAGGGTTCTCGGTCAGCCCTCTCTCTGGCATGCTCGGCACACGGGCTTCAATGCTGGCTGAACTGATCCTGGAAAATTGCCAGGTTCCCTCAGAGAATCTGCTGGGGGGACGTGGCTTTGGGCTGGCCTCCGTCGCCACTTCCGCGCTCGACATTGGCCGATATAGTGTCGCCTGGGGCTCGGTTGGCATTCTGCGAGCCTGTCTGGAAGACTCGCTGCATTACAGCAGCCAACGCCAGCAGTTTGGCGTCCCCCTGCGGCAGCACCAGTTAATCCAGCAGATGATTAGTGAGATGATTACCAATCTGCATGCTGCCCGTTTGCTCTGCCTACAGGCAGGATATTCAAAAGAGCAGGGCGATCCCGCAACGGTGGTGCAGACCTGGATCGCCAAGTATTTTGCCTCGGTCAAAGCCACTCAAGCAGCCAATGATGCCGTCCAGCTTCATGGAGCCAATGGATGTAGCAGCGACTATTCGGTCCAACGGTATATGCGTGATGCCAGAGTGATGGAGATTATCGAAGGAAGTACCCAGATTCAGCAAATCACCATCGCCAACGCAGGATATCAGGAACCTGCCTTGTAGTGCAGCATTCTCACCTGTCCCAGGCAGGGACAGAGAAAAGGAAAGGCTTAGTAAAGCTATGTCGCAGCAAGCCACGATTCAGCAAGAGCAGGCAACGAGGGTGATCAAATGCGTCGTCTGGGATCTTGATCATACCTTGTGGAATGGGACGCTGGCAGAAGATAGGCATGTGTACCTGCGCGAGCATATCATCGAGATCATTCAAGTGCTAGATGCGCGTGGCATTCTTCATTCCATTGCCAGCAAAAACGACTACAAAACGACTATGCGCAAACTGGAGGAACTGGGGATTCAGCAGTATTTTCTCTATCCCCAGATAAGCTGGAGCGCCAAATCAACCGCGATTGAAACGATAGCGCAAGCGATCAACATTGGCAAGGACACGCTGGCCTTTGTGGACGATCAGAGCTTCGAGCGTGACGAAGTGGCTCATATTCATCCAGAGGTGCTCTGCCTCGATATCGCGGATTGGCAGTCTTTCCTGAACATGCCTGAGATGAATCCACGCTTTATTACGGAAGATTCGGCGAGGCGGCGGCAGATGTATCTCAGCGATATGGAGCGCAACGAGGCCGAGCTGGCGTACGTCGGACCTACGGAAGAGTTTCTCGCCTCGCTACAGATGGTGTTCAGCATTACTGAGGCGCGCGAAGAAGATCTGCGGCGGGCTGAGGAACTGACCATTCGCACCCACCAGCTCAACACAACGGGCTATACCTATTCCTATGATGAACTCAACGCTTTTCGTACCTCGCCTGACTACCGGCTGCTGATTGCCGGTCTGGAGGATAAGTACGGCTCCTATGGCAAAATTGGCGTGGCGCTGATGCATTGTGAGTCCGAGTACTGGACGCTCAAGCTCTTGCTGATGTCGTGCCGTGTGATGGCGCGCGGAGTAGGGAA
>DASTZT010000750.1:0-4239 GCA_035764225.1 Ktedonobacteraceae bacterium | reverse complement strand
GGAATCGAGAGAAGGCGTGTGTCACAAACAGTAGATGAACGACGGGTAGTGCTCATGGTGCTGTCACCGACGATCCATGTTTCGTTTCGCCAACTCGTCTTCACCTTCGCGTCTGGACAACAAGCATACTGGTACGCAGGATGGAATGAAGAGGGAACGGGCAAGCATTGCTCCCTCTACCTCGGCAAAGAGCCGCCAGATTATCATCCCTGTTTCAACCATCGATGCGGCCATGCAGGTAGCAAGCGTGGACCAAGAGGAAAACGAAAACTCCCAAAAGCCATCGCGCTCTTACAGACCTTGCTCCAGTCAGGTCCACGTCGCGAGCGCGAGGTCTGGGAAGCCTTGCAACGATCAGGCTGCTCTTTTAGGACGTACCATCGCGCTCGTCAGGAACTTGGCGTGGAGGTTATCCGCGTTGGCTTACGCAAAGATGGTTGGTGGGAACTCAACTTGCCTACCACCACCGCTTTTTTTGATCGCTGGACGCCAGAACTGGCCTGGGTTACTGGTCTGATTTGGGGTAGAGGCTGTCTGCATGGGAACACTGTAGAGATTCATAGGAAATAAGAGGTGGACACCCATCTCCCTTGAGGGGATGGGAGGAAACCGCTCCTCCTTCCGCTATCCGCTTCTGTTGGGTTAAAAAAGAATCGTTCGGTATGAAGCACCAACGCGCCTATCGCTATCGGTTCTACCCAACCCCAGCACAAGCCCGTCAACTCGCGCACACCTTCGGCTGTGTGCGCTTTGTCTACAACTTTGGCTTGCGGCTGCGCACTGACGCCTACCGTGAGCAGGGCGAGCACCTGTTCTACTCCCACACCAGTGCTGCCTTGACCACCCTCAAGCAGCAGCCAAAGACGGCCTGGCTCAATGAGGTGTCCTCTGTTCCTCCCCAACAAGCCCTTCGTCACCTGGATACCGCCTTTGCCCGCTTCTTTAAGCGGCAAGCAAAGTATCCAACCTTCAAGAAGAAACATGGACCGCAAGCCGCCGAATACACCCGCTCGGCTTTCCGCTGGGATGGCACGCATCTCCTGTTGGCGAAGCTGGACGAGCCACTGCACATTGTCTGGTCACGCCCGCTTCCAGAAGGATGCCTGCCCTCCACCGTCACTGTTTGCCGTGACGCAGCTGGTCGCTACTTTGTGTCCTTCCGCGTGGAGGAGGACATTGCGCCATTGCCTGCCCGCACGGAGCAGGTCGGGGTGGATCTGGGTCTGACGAGTCTGGCAGCCCTCTCGACCGGAGAGAAGCTGCCGAATCCCAAGCACTTGGCGAAACGAGAAAAGCAGTTGGAGCGTTGGCAGCGCAAGGAATCCAGACGAACCAAGGGCGGAAAGAATCGTGTCAAGGCGCGCCGCAAGGTGAACAAGATCCATGGCCGGATCGCTGATGCCCGCAAAGATGGGTTGCACCAACTGACCACTCGACTGATTCGTGAGAACCAAACGATCTGTATCGAGAGTCTGGCGGTCAAACAGATGGTGCAGCATCCCACGCTCGCCAAGGCGATCTCCGATGCCGGGTGGGGCAAACTGGCCCGCCAACTGGACTACAAAGCGCGTTGGTATGGCCGAACCCTGATCAAAATTGATCGCTGGTTTCCCAGCTCGAAGACGTGTTCGGTCTGTGGACATGTGCTCGATTCCCTTGCGCTTGATGTGCGGTGGTGGACCTGTCCCCGTTGCGGGACCGCCCATGACCGCGATGTGAATGCCGCACGCTCAATATTAGCCGAAGGGCTTTCCCTTCCCGCTGCGGGACTCGCAGTGGCTGCCTGTGGAGGCACCGTAAGCCCAAACCTGAATGGCAACCAGGGAAGGCAGGCGCCGGGGAAGCAGGAACCTGAGTAGTGATGCTCAGGAATCCCAGCTCGTTTACGGGTTTGGGAGGATGTCAATCTAAAGATTTGGACCTGTTGGAAACAGTAAACCTGCTCTTGCAACAGGTGAATGGTATACCTCCTAAGCACAGGGGCAAGACGTGGCGCATCGCGTTTTCCTCGCCACAGGCGGCTCTGTGGCTGCGCAGCATCGGGATGGCCGAGGCAAAGAGTTTCACTCGGGATTGGCCGATTGGATTGCCGGCGGAACTGGTCGGCCATTTTGTTCGAGGTCTGATGGATGGCAAGGGCGCAATCGGGCAATGTTTTAAGCATCCAGGCCAGCAAACAGATAATCTGGTGGTGTCTCTTGCCGGTACTGGTCAGGCTCTGTGTCAAACTCTGACTCAATGGTTGGATGCTCACGCGCTTCACTACAGCGGCCCGATGAATCAGCCCACCTGGCGTATAACGATCAAGCGCCAGGCTTCTTTGCGTATCCTGTATCATTTGCTCTATCCCACGACAGAGGTTCCTTGCCTACAACGCAAGCGAGCGCCTTACATCCATTGGATAGAACAGGAGCGTATTCGACGGGGCCGCCCGAAAAAGGGTGTGAAGGAAATGGGAGCAGGCTTGACGCGAAGATGAGGCAATAAAGCAGGCTCTTGATTTGTCATCTTACCAGGCAGCCGAGAGGCTCTTATGGCTGATCGATGCCGCGATAAAACCATCAGCACAGCAAAATTTGTTCAGAACGGCCCAAATTCGGTGGCTATTTTTCTAAATTATAACGGAGAATTATAGCTGAGATTTTGCCGCTTTCATTTGCTAAAGTGTTTCAAGCAGTATACCAGCGTTGGCGAATAAGCCTGACAGATTACGGGTAAAGAGATAGAATGAGACCAGCCGAAATTGACGCCCCAGAAGAGTGCGCTCGCTGTTGGCGCGAGTGGAGGAGGATAAATGAGCAGCAATGGCAAGTGCCAGATCACGGCGCAAGAGGCAACGATTAAGACGGCCAGCATTGAGGTAAAGGTGCTGACGTTGAATGGCAAGCAAATGACGCTCTCGGTGTTTCGGCAGCTCAAAGATGAGAGGCTGGTTAACGATGAAACCGTAGAGCTGGTTGGGCAACCTTGAGGCTGGGTGAATTATCACCCTGACTGCCATACTGAACGCGAGCATTTGCACGTAGTGTGGCAGCAGGGGCAATGGTTACGACGGGCGCTTGTTTTTCGGCAACCTTGGCTGGATGATATTACTGAGCCAGAGAAGCATATAACTCTTGTGGATACGCTTCAGGATGGCTATCTCCACTATCTCGTGGCCCGCACCAGTGCTGGATGGCGGCCAGAACAGAAGGAGATCCCGCTTAAACCAATGCCCGATGGAGTTAAATGGCCCTGCTATACTGCCAGAATTCAAGGGCGCCTATTACGTATATTCATCAATCCTGATCTGGCGTCTCTTCTGAGGCAAATCTGGATAAACAGCGATCTGGCTACCCACATCGTCCAACCTGCGAAAGCTCAACTGCTGGAGTATCTGAGTAGTCGCTGGCCCGCTTCCCCAGGCCCAGAGCAAACCCTTGATGAATTGTTGCTCCCAGCAGTGCAAAAGCTCGAAATGTATGAGCAGCGCTGGGAGCAGCTTTATACCGAGCTTGAGGCTCTTGATCAGTTGTTTATCGCTGTGTAGCGCTGTGGCGCAGAGAGGAAACCCACCTGGGTGAGGAGAACGACCCCAAGATCATTGATGACGGAACAAGCGGACCTAAATTGACGTATACAGGGCTGATGACGGTTGCTGGATGACCTGAACAAGCATCTGGACCGGCTGCAAGACCAGCGGGCGCGGGCGCACACCCTCATAGGCCGCACGAAACTGGCCGAACTCAAAGCCGCGCTGGCGGCCAGGATAATGGCAGTGCAAGAGGCCCAGCTCGTGCTGGACGAGGCCAACCGCGCGCTGGAGCGGCTGTACCGTTCAGCGGCTGATCTGTTAGCCGAGTAGCCGGAGTTCCAGGAAGAGGTGCAGCGGCTGGTACCCCAGCCACCAGAACCTCCTCTCCCCGCCTCGCGGGAGGCCTCCAGTATTGAAGAAGACGGCTCGTAACGAGGCGCACCTACGCCCAAATGGATGGGAGCGGTGTCGAGCGCACGAGAGCAAGAGCGGCAGAGGGAGACGGAGGATTTCCCCTTGCCGAAGATTCCTCCATTTCCCCTCCCTCTGCCCACCAGTGGCTCACCCTTCAGCCGAATGACCCCTGACAACAGTGTACGCTTTTTCGGCAAGAGGGTTGGCCCACATGCGTAGCCTATGTCGTGAGCCGGTATGTTCTGCCCTGCAAAACACGCTCTCAGACAGGGAATTATCCATCTATCGCCATTCCTTTCTGGGGCACTCCA